>JACRPY010000003.1:0-87685 GCA_016222945.1 Methanobacterium sp.
CCGAACACTAGTTTGTGCAGAGCTATGGCTTTAGGTAACCTTCTAAACAGTTTAGGTGCAAAGGCAGATGCTAATCTTATATCACAGATTGGAGGATTAACCCGTCAAGGCATCAGCATGCATGGCCTGTCACAAGCAGCATCATATTATGGAATACAACTAACAGGATTAAAAGTTGATTCTGGTCAACTAAAACCCAACGACATCGTACTCCTAAACATTAATGGAAACAATCATTATGCTCTAATCCTCGGAAAACTTGGTAATAATTATATCATACAGGATCCGTTCCTGGGAACAGTAATCATGAGCCAAGAACAGTTTAATAAGTATTATACAGGCAACGCACTAACCACAAATCCAAACGGAAGAGGAACACCTCTAAGCATAGAAGAAATGAAAAACTTGTTTGGTGCTGGTTTAAAAGAGGCATATGAGTATTCAAAGGGGATGAGTAAGCTTCCTTTTTATGTAGTTAATCCTATAGGTTCTTATATAGGAGATTATACTGCACAGAAAACATATGAGGCCACTCAAAAGGCTTGGCAGACAGGTAACTTCTGGGATTTCTGGGATTACACTTTTCTAACTATTCCTGGCTATAAAAATTGGGATGGATGGGGCGTAGGAAACATCAAAGCTTTACTTGACTTTGGATTAGGAATAGATGAAAATGGTGACATGTCCATGGGAAACACCATAATTAACGTTGTATCACTAATCCCAATTGCAAGAGTAGCATCATGGGCAGGAAGAAGCATAAAAGGAGCAGGAATACTAGAAAAACTAGGACTAAACATAAACCTAGGAGACAATGCTTTAATAAACGGAATTAAACAATTCGCAGGAGATATAGGTAATAAATTTAAATTAAATGAATTTGATACTTGGAAGAATCTTGTTTCAGGAGTTAGTAGTGTTGTTTTTCCTAATCCTGTTGGCTGGTTTACTGGTACGCTTGAGTTTGGGGCTAAATTAACTAAAAATGAAAATTTGATTAGTACTGCGAAATATTTAAATGATTTCCAACTTAAACGAGGCATAGGTGACCTTGGAGGGTTTATTTCAGACCCTATAGGAAAACTAAAAGATGGTTATTTTAAAACAGGGAAACTTTTAAATGATAATATTAATTACATTAAAGAAAAAACAACGCAACTGATGAATTCAGCCAATCAGGCATATGAGGCAACAAAAAATACATTAATAGGAGAATATCAAAAAGCTAAATCCCAAGGACTCAATAATTATATAAAAACAGAAGCACCTAAATATATAACTAAAATCAAAAATAACCCGACTGTTCAAGCAATAATAAAACATCCCCTAACTCAAAAAGCAATAGGATATGGTAAAACACTTATCAAGTATGGAAAAACAGCATACAACACACTTAAATCCGTGGGCAACACAATATACAATGGAATTAAATCAATAGGAACAACAATCTACAATGGAGTCCAATCACTAGGAAACACAATTTATAATGGTGTAACAAACTTATTCCGGTGGTAGGAGATAAAAACATGTTTTTAAAAGAAAAACCAGCCCCAGAAGTAGCAGAAAAAGTACTAAAAGACTTCAGTAATATTGAAGGACTAAAAGAAGTCGTGGAAGGTATATTAAGTTTACCTGATTCATGGGTTTATGAGAAGTTGGTTCATGATAGGGAAAATATTCCTCTTTTTAAATCAGGAGGTTATGATAAACCTTCTGATCTTGTTAAACTAGTATCAAAAAATATGAGTAAATTCCCTTTAAATATACCTTTTGCGCCGTTATTAACTGCAAAATACATTTTAATAGTCTATGCTTTCATGATGGATTTATACATCATTAGAATAAAAAGAGACTTAACCACAATAGATTTAGACAAAATATGCTATGGTGAAATGGCTGCAAGAATACTTTTAATGCTTGAAGAGTTCGATTCAAACCAAAAAACACCCCAACCAACTAAAGAATTCTTTAAAAGGTTAGGTAAGATTAAATGGAATGATAAAAAAACAAAAAAACTCTTTAATGACCTTTTTGAAATAAGGTATATGTCTGTATTTAATAAATGGAAAGGTGCCAATGGACAAACACCAATCTTCACAAATACTGAAAATGCTTTTTTGAAGCTTTTGTCGGGTTGCAGTGCTGTGGTTGAGAGTAGAGATAAAATAAACACTTTTGATATTATTAGGGCACATAGAACATATTTAAAGTTAATTAATACGGATATTAGTAAGTTAATGTGAATTAAAAGTTATATCTTAGATGGATGTGTTTAATGGTGAATGTTAGGAAAGTTATTGCAATTGTTGTGGCTGTTTTAGTTTTTATTTTACTGTTTAGTGGTATAGCTATTGGTGTTCAGGCTGTTTGGCCAGGCTATAGTTTTAGTGACCATCCATTAGAGCGGTTAATATTATTAGGATTCGTGTTTTTTGCAACAGCAATAACATACAACATAATAAAAGGCAAAGAACCAGAACAGGAACATGAAATTAAAGAAAAAAAAGATAAGATTTCAAGCAAATGAAATCAGCCAAAAATTAAAAGAAAAAAGGATGTATTGTTCAAATTGTGGTGTAATGAATGTATTGGAAGCTAGTTTCTGTCAAAACTGTGGGAAGGAGTTAAAACCAAATTCACCAGAATAAAAACCATCCTACTCAATCTAAAAAGAGAGTCAAAATAATAAATAATTCTATTTTTTTTTATTTCAATTCTATTTTTTTTTAAATTCACTGTTTTAAACTTATTTTAAATCATAAATTTTATTAATTCAAAGTTTAAATTTAAAGAAGTATAAAATAAATTAATGAAATAACAGTGTTAATAAAGACCTTAAAAGCGGTTTTTTATAAAAATAATTTTTATAAATTCTTATCAAAATATTAAATTGATTTAGAAAATTAAATTTTATGGTTTAAGGCGTGTTAAAAATGAAATGGCATAACTTGAGTGTAGAAGAAACATTAAAAAAGCTGAAATCTAATGCAGATAACGGTTTAAATACAGAAGAAGCCAAAAAACGTAACCTTGAATATGGGCTGAATGAATTAGTAGAAAAAAAGAAATCTGGACCAATCACCCTTTTTCTAAGCCAGTTTAAGGAAATACTTATAATTATATTAATAATAGCAGCAATTGCAGCCTATTATGTGGGAGATGCAATTGATGCCATCGTTATTCTCGTTGTAGTTATAATAAATGCTGTTGTTGGATTCATACAGGAATATCGTGCCGAAAAGGCCATGGAAAAACTTAAAGGATTAATTTCCAGTGAAGCAGTAGTGATCAGGGACGGTAAAAAACAAAAAATACTTGCAAGTCAGCTTACACTGGGAGATATAGTTGTAATCGAAGAAGGAGACAATATACCTGCAGATTTAAGGATAATAAAAAGTATTGATTTAAAAGTTGATGAATCTGCCCTTACTGGAGAGTCACTTCCTGCTGAAAAAGATTCAGAAATTGTTGAAGGTGATGAAGACACACAAAATCTTGCTTTTATGGAAACTGACGTGTCTTTAGGTCGGGGAAAGGGTATTGTAATAGCTATAGGCATGAAAACTGCTATAGGAAAAATAGCAGAGATGATACAGGAAGACGATGAAGAAACACCCTTACATCAAAAAATATCAACATTAGGGAAAAATCTGGGAATTCTTGCAATAGCTGTTTGTTCATTAGTGTTTGCCCTGCAATATCTACAGGGAACTCCAATTGTTGAAACATTCCTTACTGCAATTTCATTAGCAGTTGCAGCTGTTCCAGAGGGGCTTCCTGCAATTTTAACTTTGACTCTTGCTCTTGGAATGCAAAGAATGGCAAAAAGCAATGCAATTGTTAGAAAACTTCTTGCAGTAGAGACTTTAGGTTCATGTAATGTTATATGCACTGATAAAACCGGTACTCTAACTAAAAACAGGATGACTGTGAGAGAAACTCGTATAACTGCTCCAGAAAAGGCGTTTGAAATATCTGCATTATGTAATAATGCTAGTCTAAATGAAGGGAAAATTATAGGCGATCCTACAGATGGAGCCATGTTACTTTTTGCAGAAGAAAATGGATATTCAAAATCAGAGCTTGAAAAAAGGTATCCTCGAATTATGGAAATTCCACTGGATAGTGTTAGAAAAAGAATGACCACTGTAAACGAGATGGGTGGAGATAAGTATGTTCTAGTTAAAGGAGCTCCAGAAATAGTTTTAAATAAATGTTTGTGGATTGAAAAGGGTGAAAGGATTCAAAAAATCACTAAACAAGATAAAGAATCCATACTAAATGATTTAAAAGGTATGACCCATGCTACTCTTCGTGTTCTTGCTTTAGCCTATAAAAAAATTCCTTATGAAGAAAGTAAATTTGATGAATTAGATAAAGATAAATTAGAAGAAAATTTAGTGTTTGTTGGTTTAGCAGGGATGATGGATCCTCCGAGGGCCGAAGCTAAAGAAGCTGTGGCCATATGTACCAAAGCAGGTATTAAGGTTGTAATGATAACTGGAGATCATGAAGATACTGCAGCAGCCATCGCAAAGGAGATTGGAATTCTTACAGATGGTAAAGTTCTCACCGGTCCTCATCTAGATAAGCTCACTGATGCCGAATTTGAAAGGATTGTGGAAGATGTTCAAGTTTATGCCAGGGTTTTCCCTGAACAGAAGGTCAGAATTGTAGAAGCACTTAAAGAAAAGGGAAATGTCACATCTATGACTGGAGATGGTGTAAACGATGCCCCTGCCCTTAAAAAAGCCGCAATTGGAGTGGCCATGGGTAGCGGTACTGATGTTGCTAAAGAATCCGCAGACATGCTCCTTCAAGACGATAACTTCGCCACCATTGTTAAAGCAGTTAAAGAAGGACGTACCATATTCGATAATATCAGAAGATTTGTTAGATTCCAACTTTCAACAAACATAGGCGCCATACTTACAATTACATCTTCATCAATTATAGGGCTTCCTGTGCCTTTTAACCCCATTCAGATACTTTGGATAAATATTATTATGGATGGACCCCCTGCACAGTCTCTGGGTGTTGAGCCGCCTGAAAAGAATGTTATGGATCGTCCGCCAATAAAAGAAGAGATAATTCCAAGGAAAAATCTGATTAAGATAGCTCTTGCCGGAGTTGTGATGACCATAGGAACACTTTTACTTTATTATTATGAGTTAATAAGTGGAGTTGGTGCTTTAAAAGCCACCAGTGTGGCATTTACGGTCTTTGTTATGTATCAGATATTCAACGTGTTTAATTGCAGGTCAGAAAAGAGTCTTAAAAATATTTCAAATAAGTTTCTGGTTATAGCCATTTCTATATCCTTACTCCTCCAATTAGCAGTTTTATATATTCCATTCCTCCAAGGAATCTTTAGAACAACTGCGTTATCTGCTTTTGATTGGGTTTTAATTTTAATTGTTGCAAGCACTATAATTATAAGTGATTGGCTTGCTGAGAGGTTTATAAAATGAATGTTATGGTAATGGCAGGCACAAAGGATGCTGCCAATATCATAAAAAAACTCAGTGAAGTTAAAGAAGTTAACATATTAGCAACAACAACCACAGATTACGGCGGAAATATTGTAAAATCAGCTGGTGCTGATGAAATAATCTCTAAAGGCCTAAATAATGACGAATTAGTTGAAATAATTAAAGAAAAAAATATAAATGTCCTGGTTGATTCTACACATCCCTTTGCATCCCAAGCAACATTAAACGCCATTGATGCTTCAAAAAGTGTTGGAATTAAATATATTCGGTTTGAAAGGCCTTCAATAGATATTGTTGAAGATCCTTTAATTCATAAGGTTTTTTCTTTCCATGAAGCATCTGCCAAGGCTTTGGAATTAACAAATGGTCGAGTTCTTCATCTTGCAGGTGTTTCAACGTTAAAACCTGTAATTGGAAAAATTGATCCTTCACTTGTTTTTGCGAGGGTTCTTCCCTCGGTAGATTCTATTCAACAATGTCTTGATCTTGGATTAAAACCGGAAAATATAATTGCAATGCAGGGAACTTTCTCTAAAAAATTCAATAAAGCTTTGATGAAAGAATATGATATATCTCTCATTATAACTAAAGAAAGTGGAGAGATTGGGGGGACTTTATCTAAAATAAGCGGCGCTCTTGAACTTGGAATTCACATAGTACTAGTTACTCGTCCAAAAATCTCAGAACTTAGCAATAAAAATGTTTTCACAGATTTAGATGAAATAATTAGTTTTATATTAAAATCAGATGATTAAATTGAAAAACATTTGAATTAATTTTTGATCTTCAATATTCTCATTTAGATATTCTAAAGTAAATTAAGCTGCATAATCCTTCAATTTATTAGTAAAAGTATAAAATACAATAAAAAGATAAAATAAAACATTAAGTAAAATACGGTTAAATATTATTTGAGATGTTATAATGGATAAAAATATAGATTATGTACTATTTGCGGCTATTTTTGCAGTAGGTTTGCTTATTGGCTTTTCAATTAATGGAGGTTCTCATTATTTTACAGGAACACTTGCTGTAAATGACAATCTTAATCAAACTTATGTAAATGCCATTGATGATGCTACAATTGCCGAAAATAGCGAAATTGATTCTCATTTGACTCCTATTACTGAAAACAACTCTAATTTAATCTGGCAAGGAAATGGTAGTGATAAACGGGTTTTAGTCGTTGTATGGACAAAATATAATTCCAGCTATCCTGTTGGAAAAAATATAACTAATTCATGGGGAGAAACATGGGTTACAGTTGCACCAGAAATAAAAAATTTCTTTAAAGCTCATTCAGTTTCTAAACAGTATCTCAAATTAAGGGTTGCACAACTTTTAGGTTTACCTCCAGATTCAAAGAATGATTATTTTGCAGAAATCTGGGTAAAGCCACAGGATCTATTCAGACCATCACCAGACAATGAAATCAATGATACAACTGCACAACTGGATTTCCCAAGTTCAATTGACCCTGCTTACAAGAAATGGTTCAATGACAACATAATATCATCATATTTCCCTAAAAAATATCCCTGGACAAGATTAGGATATACATATGACTGGGGTAACCCCTACTCTCATGTAGGTTTAAGCGAATTTGTACTAAAGAATAATTCACAGATCACAGTGAAATCAGTGCAAACAACAAATGATTACTTTGCTTCTTAAAATAAATAGAGATATTCATATTAATAAAAGTGCAAAATATTAAATCAAAAAGGAGTTGTAAAATTGAAATCTACTGTATTCTATTATTCACGGACTGGAAAAACTGCAATTGCAGCAAAAACTCTTGCAGAAAAGATAGAAGGGGATTTAATTGAAATTAAAGACTTAAAAAATAGGATGGGAATTTTAGGATGGTTACGATCTGCTTTTGATGCAAGGGGAGATAAATTGACCCAAATAGAGCCTGAAACTCTAGACATATCTAATTATGACACTATATGCATTGGAACACCTGTTTGGGCAGGAAAACCTGCGCCCGCAGTACGTAGTGCAGTTCAAAACTTTGAAATTACTGGAAAAGATGTAATTCTCTTTGTAACTCTTAGTGGATCGAAACCTGAAGGTGCACTTGCTTCTATGCAAAAAATTATTGAAGATAATGGTGGTAATGTAATTAAAACCATAGCCATCGAAAACAGTGGCAAAAAAAGTGATAACGAAATAATAAATGAAATAAAAGAAATGAAAATATAATATTTTACATAATAACTACTTTTATTTATGAGATTAAGTAATTTAATCCAATTAAAATAAAAATTTTCTTTTATATTTTTTATTATCCCTATTATATTTATTGAATAAATTCATATAATTAAATCTACTAACATTTTTCAATAAATTTTATATGGTGGATAAATGGACTCAGATAATATCTTTAAACCCTATGAAGAAATAAAAAACGATTTAAAATTCATTACTTCTTCAGATATCAGGACTAAAATTATTATCAGCTTAAAAGAGAGACCAAAAAAATTAGGGGAACTTAAAAATGAGGTTCAAACAAATGCTTCTGCAATTTTACACAATATGGGCCAGTTAGAAAATAAAAAGTTGATAATCAAAGAATTTCAAGATTATTCATTGTCACAAACAGGGGAAATAACTGCCATTAATCTTATTAACCTGGTAAAAGCCATTTACCTCCTTAAAAATAATAAAGATTACTTGCTGAATCATGACCTAAAAGAGATTCCAATAAGTTTACTTGACGAAATCGAATGTTTAGAGCATCTTAAAATAACAAATTCACCTATTGATATTATATTAAATACATATTCTGGCCGAATAGCCGAATCTAAATATATAAAATGTATTATTCCAGTTTCAGGCATTATAAATGAATTTATTAGCGATATTTTGCATCAAAATATAAATTCCAACCTTATTTTTGCAAAAAATGATTTAGAAGATACATCTCCACAAATAAATCTTAAAACACCCTCAATAGTAAATAAAAAAAGTAATTTAAAGTTTGCCATACATAATAATTTAAAATTAACTTTAATTCTCACAGATAACTTTTTATTATTAAATCTACCTGAAATAAATGGAAGAAATGATTCTAAAACAAATTTAGTATGTCAAAGTGAGGACGCTATTTGCTGGGGAAATAAACTGTTTGACTATTATCTAAAAAAAAGCGAAGAAATTAAATAATCATAAAAAAAGTTTTTATCTGCTTTCTAAAAGGATTACTTCAATTTCGCTTTCTTCTGGAATCATTTCCACATTTTTTGGGATTTCAAAATAACCATCAGCCTCAGCAATAGCAGTTATTGCACCAGAATCTTTAAGTATAGGATGTGCCGTCCCCTTTTCTATTTTAACAAGGACAAATTGATGCCTTCCCCTTGAAGAGTGATATCTCTTCGAAATTTTAAGTTTCAATACATCTGACTTTTTATGAGAATCTAAAAATGCCATTTTTCTTAAAAATGGGGCCACAAATACATGGAATACTGTTAATGCTGCTGCAGGATATCCTGGAAGTCCGAAAATAGGTTTATCTTTGACTATTCCCACAATAGTAGGCTTACCTGGTTTTACAGCAATTCCATGGACAAATATTTCTCCAATATCGTCTAAAACAACTTTAAGAACATCTCCCCCACCTGCAGATGTTCCGCCAGATGTTATAATAACATCAGCATCTAAGTGTTCCTTAATATTATTTTTAATATCATTATAATCGTCTTTTGAAATTCCTGAGTATATAGGAATACATCCACATGATTTTACGGCGTTTGCAATGGTTTGAGAATTTATATCATATATTTTACCATATTCCATCTCTTCATCATAATTTATTATCTCATTTCCAGTGGATATAATGACTACTTTAGGTTTTTTAAAAACAAGTACTTCTCCAATGCCTATAGCTGCTAAAACTCCTATTTTATCATGCGTAAGTAAAATTCCTGAGTTTAAAAGAGGATCATTCTTTTGGATATCTGAACCTTTATAAGCGATATGCTGTCCAACAGTAGCTCCTTTATTAATATATACATTATCCCCTTCTTTTTCAGTAAATTCCACCATAACAACGCCATCTGCACCTTCAGGGGTCGGAGCACCAGTATTAACTTCAATACAAGTTCCTTTTTCTACTTTTTTTGTTGCCACTTCACCGGCAAGTATTATTTCGATGCATTTTAGCTTTGCTGGTTTATCCTCAGATGCCCTAAATGTATCCTCTGCTTTTACAGCATATCCATCCCTTGATACTCGGTTAAAAGGTGGAAGATCGATTTTAGCTCTGATATCTTCTGCTAACACTCTTCTATGGGCTTCTTTTAGTGGTATTCTTTCAGTTTTTCTTTTAATTGGAATATTTTTTATTATATCCTTCACATCATTATGATCCATTATTTTTAAAAACTCTGTACCCATTTTAAATCACTTTTAACGTTGAATTCATTTAATAACTGAAATTATGTTTTATAATCATCAAGTTGATATTTAATTAATTTTTAAATTTTTTCTATAATTTAATTATTGACTAGTTTTATAAAAAAACATCACTATTTTAAAATTTAAAAAAAGTATTGATTTAAATTAAATAGATATATATGTCATTAACTCAATTCATTGACTCAATTAATTGTTTTGATTTTCCTATAAAAAACGACTAAAAATTTGAGTTAAAATAATTTATTTTTAATAATTTTGATTAGACTATTTTATATATTATAATCAACATATAACTGAGTAAGTTAAAATGATGATTATTTTGCCAAGAAATTTGCTTGATTTTTCAAAAAACATTGCATAAATTCAGAATTTACTTGGTAATTATATATTTATCCTATTTATTACTATAAACTATAAAATCTTAAAAAATTTTTAATTGAAGGAGGAGAGTATTTGAGTAGAGGACATCAACAAGGAATGCATGAAATTAGAAGAGTAAGATCACCGAGAAAGGGAGAAATACCCGGCGTTGTGGAGCAGATATTTAGGTCATGGTAAATTAAGGGTAAGATGCGCTGATGGGATAACAAGACTTTCCAGAATCCCCGGAAAAATGAAAAAAAGGATATGGATAAGGGAAGGAGACGTAGTTCTCATAAAACCATGGGATTTCCAAAGCGATGAAAAAGCCGATGTTATATGGAGATACACAAGAACAGAAGCAAACTGGCTCGAACGTAGAGGTTATCTTAACTTATAATTCTTTAAATGGATTTTAAAATCATTATATTGATTTTAACATTTAAAGCGTTTGAATGCTTTTAGTATTTTAATTTTATTAAATAGTTCAATATATAAAAAAAGCGCTGTGAGTTGTAATGGATTCTAAAATATCAAAGGCAGATGATATTTTACAGAAAATGTTATCTGAAAAAAGACTTAAAGGCGTGGAAGATAGACGAGTTGGAAGCGAAGTATTTGATTCAATTACTCTTAAAACTCTTTATAAACTCTCAAATTCCGGATACATCCATCGTCTTAATGGAGCCATAAGTACAGGGAAGGAAGCCAATGTATTTAAAGGCATGGATGAAAATGATAAATTTGTAGCAGTTAAAATATACAGGGTTACAACATCTGATTTTAAGAAAATGCAGATATATATCCAGGGAGATCCTCGATTCCATGTGCGAACAACCAATAAACGTCAGCTTGTGAATGCATGGGTTAATAAAGAATTTAGAAACCTTCAAAGAGCATGCGAAGCTGGAATTAAAGTTCCAAAGCCCATTGTGGCTAAAAATAATATTTTAGTAATGGAATTCATTGGGGATGAAGAAGGTAATGCTGCACTTCCCCTGAGACAATCAGATATCCAAAACCCAGAAGAAGTTATAAATAAAATAATATATTATATGAAACTTTTATATCAAGAAGCAGGACTTGTGCATGGTGATCTTTCAAGTTTCAACATTTTAATTCAAGATGATGAGCCTGTGATTATCGACATATCCCAGGGAATGACCCGAGACCATCCCATTTCTGAAGATCTCTTAAACAGAGATATAGACAATATTGTGAAAGATTCTAAAAAATTAGGCCTTAAAATAAGTGCTGAAGATATTAAAAGCAAAATTATTGATTTAAAATCATGATAAAACATTTTATAAGATATTAAAAATATTGAGGTGGAAATGTGCCAAACACTGAATATCTTAAGATTCCCCAAGAGAGAATAGGGGTCCTAATTGGAAAAGACGGCGTTACAAAAGAACATATCGAAAATATAACAAAAATTGGGCTGAATATTGAAAGTGAGACTGGTAGTGTCACTATTAGTCCTCGAGAAGACACAGAAGATCCTTTAGCTGTTTGGAAGGCCAGATTTATTGTAAAGGCAATAGGTAGAGGTTTTAGTCCTGAAATAGCGCTCCAGTTACTTGATGATGAAATTATTTTAGAAATAATCAATTTACCAGATTTTGTTGGAAAATCAAAAAAAGCAGTAATGAGACAGAAAGGAAGAATAATAGGTAGAGAAGGGCGAACAAAAGAAATAATTAAGGAAATGACCCATGTGGACATGTCTGTATATGGGAAGACCGTAGCACTTATTGGAGATATGGAAAGAATACAAATCGCCAAAGAAGCGGTTCAAATGATTTTAGACGGCGTTAGACACAAAAGTGTCTATGCATTTTTAGAAAGGAAAAAGCAAGAATTAAAAAGAAAAGAATTCCAGCATATTGTAATTAAAGAATAAAAAAGCATTTAATTAAATTATTTAATATCAAATGTAAAAACATTATATACTATCAGAAAATAAGGATTTAGAAGGAGGCTAACTTTGGAAAGTAACGTACCTTTGGAAATTGAAGCATCTGCCGAAAGAGAAGCATCAGAACTCTTTGAAGAGTTTAAAGAACTTACAGCATCTGAATTTTTCAGAAGAAATAAACAAATGCTTGGTTTTTCTGGTAAAATAAGGTCACTAACTATAGTTTTCCACGAATTAATCACCAACAGTCTCGACGCTGCTGAAGAAGCCGGAATTTTGCCAGAAATAACAATAGACCTTAAAAGAGTGGATAAAGATCACTATATCCTATACCACAAAGACAATGGGCCAGGTATACCTGAAGACTTCGTCACTAAAGTGTTTTGTACCATGTTTGCAGGTTCCAAATTCAGAAATATCCAATCAAGAGGACAACAAGGATTAGGTTGTAGTGGATGTGTTTTATTATCTCAAATGACCACAGGAATGCCTGTAAAAATCACTTCAGGATATAAGCAGGGAGATAAAATAAAAGGGGTGGGAATGACAGTTAAAATGGATGTCAAAAAGAATCAAGGGCTTATATTGGACCGAAAAGAAATTGAACTTGATTCAACAGGTGTAAGTACAGAACTTCACTTTAAAGATGTTTCTTACTCATTAAGTGAGCAGGGAGCATTTGAATACATAAGAAGAACCATGATTGCAAACCCCCACGCTAAAATCATATTCAAAGACCCTACTGGCCAAAGATTCATATTCGATAGAGCAACAGACGAAATTCCCCCAATGCCCAAAGAAGTGCTTCCTCACCCAAAAGGAGTTACAGCAGATGATTTAATTTTCATGGCAAAGCATACTGATAAAAGAAGGTTTAGAAGTTTACTTACAAGTTCACTTTCAAGAATGTCAAATAAAAGAATTGATGAAATTGAAGAACTCACTGGAATTGATTTTAACAAGCGCCCCAAAGACATGAAATGGGAAGAAGCTGAAATTATCGTGGATTTATTCCAAAAAATGGACTTTATGGCTCCTCCAACCGCAGGATTAATCCCAATAGGTGAAGAACAGGTTGAAAAAGGTATGAGGGAAATATTAGAACCTGAATACGTTAAAACAATTACAAGAAAACCTAAAACTTACAAAGGAGGAGTATCCTTTGTAATAGAAGCAGGGATCGCCTATGGTGGAAAATCTGGAAGAGCAATTGGTGAGCAGAAAAAGGCAGAAATCATGCGTTTTGCGAATAGAGTTCCCCTAACATTTGATCAGGGAAGTTGTGGTATAACTGAAGCTTTAAAAAGCATAGATTGGAAGCGTTATGGTATTAAAGACCTTGAAAATGCCCCCATAACTGTGTTTGCAAATATTGTATCAACCCACGTGCCTTACCTATCTACAGGAAAGCAGAGTGTTGCTCCTGAAGAAGAAATTATGCAGGAAGTAAGACAGGCCACCATGAAAATTGCAAGAAGCTTACAAAAATACTTAAACGCCAAAAGAGCAGCTAAAGAAGAAGCAATGCGTTCAAAAATATTTGAAACATATGTTCCTGTGATATTAAAAGAAGCTGCATTGCTTGCAGAAGAAGATGTTCCAGAATATGAGGAAGTTTTAGCTAAAGTAACAAGGAAACCAAAGATCTTGGAGGAAATCAATGTTGAGTAGAAGAGATATTGCAATTAACAAGCTTAAAGGATTGGGACAGCAAATAATAGAAGATGTTAACAGTAGGAATGTCCCCTCCATTAAAGTACCTTCAAGAGGTACATCAAATCTGGTTTATGACGATGCCAAAAGATATTACGTCCTTGGAGACAGATACGGTCAAAGATCACTGGGTAATGTTAAACAGATAAAAAAAATAGCCCAAATGGTTTACATGGGTAATTTCTGTAAAGAACTCATAAGAACCAATAAAACGGCCACATTAAGGGAGCTTTATTATGTTTCAGAAGGATGGGAAGTTGATTTCGGCGACCAGCAGGAATCAAATATCGTTGGAGAAGACCTTGAAGTTACACTGGGAATGTCCAGGGAAGACCTTGGTTTAATGCCCGAAGAAGATGGAGCTTCAGTTTACGGTAATCTCATCCTCCAAGAAGATGATGTTGAAATTAACGCCATAAAATCCGGTAAATCCGGATATACCATCTCTCCAACTATTGATGATGTTGAATTTGTAGATCATGACGTGCAAAGAGTAATTGCAGTAGAAACAATGGGTATGTTCCACAGATTGGTTCAAGAAAAAGCTTATGATAAATTTGACACATTAATTGTCGGACTTAAGGGTCAAGCTGCAAGAGCAACAAGAAGATTCTTGAAGCGTGTGAATGAAGAGCTTAATTTACCTGTTTATATCTGTAACGACGGAGATCCATGGGGGTTCCACATTGCCATGGTTATAATCTCTGGAAGTGCAAAGCTTGCTCACGTAAACCATGACCTTGCAACACCTGATGCCAAGTTTTTAGGTGTTACAGCAAGTGATATAATCAATTATGACCTTCCAACCGATCCCCTAAAGGACATTGATGTTCTTCGTTTAAAGGAGCTTAGTAAGGATCCTCGTTACAGGGATGAAAACTGGCAAATGGAAATTAAGAAAATGCTTAAAATAGGGAAAAAAGCAGAACAGCAGTCTTTTTCAAAGTATGGTCTTGAATATGTCGTAGATACATATTTACCTGAAAAATTAGATGCAATGTAAACATTTTTTAGGTTTTTAGGAAACTTAGTATAAGTTTCCAATTTTTTTTATTTTTTTTAAAATATTTTCAATAATTTAATCAACCTATCAACTATCAAATTTATATCCAATAACTCCTAATCAAATTTATATAATCAAAAGATTCAAGGAGACATTCACAGATGCCAGTGTCAGATAAGTTTGAAAGACCAATCATTTCCCTTAGGATTTCAATTACCAATCGTTGCAACGTTAAATGTTTTTACTGTCATCACGATGGAATAATTCCTCAAAGCTACGAAATGAATTCTGATGAAATCTTTAAAGCTGCAAAAGTCGCTGCAGATATTGGAGTTCAAAAAATAAGGCTTTCTGGAGGAGAACCATTAATACGAGACGATATTGTTGAAATTGTTGAAAAAATATCCTCCCTAAACTTTAAAGATATATCTTTAACCACCAATGGAACTCTTCTTGGAAACTATGCCGAATCTTTGAAAGCTGCAGGCCTAACTCGTGTAAATGTGAGCTTTGACACTCTAAATCCAGAAACATACAAGTTCATAACTAAAAGGGATTATATTGAAAATGCCAAAGAAGGAATCCAGAAAGCTTCAGAAGTTGGACTTTATCCGGTTAAAGTTAATATGGTAGTTATGAAAGGAATAAACCATGAGGAAATATGGGACATGTTCCAGTTTTGTAAAGAAAACAATGCTGTTTTACAGCTTATAGAACTCTTAAAAACAGATAATTGCCATGATACTGAATTTTTTGATGAATATCATTATGAAATGGAAGAATTAGAAGAAGAATTAACTAAAATTGCAGATAACGTTAAAACAAGACAGTTTATGCAGGATAGAAAAAAATATTTCGTTGATGAAGGGGAAATTGAGGTTGTAAAACCTATGGACAACACCCAATTCTGTAAAAACTGCACAAGACTTAGAATAACGCCTGATGGAAAAATAAAACCATGTCTACTTCGAAATGACAACTTGGTTGATTTATTAGAACCTATGAGGAACGGTTATTCAGATGAAGAACTTAAAGAACTATTTTTAAACGCTATTGAAAATAGAAAACCGTTTTACGATGATAAATGCTAAATTTCAAGCTGAAAGATATTATCTAACTCCAAAATACATACTATTTTAATTAACACATCTATTATCCAAATATAAAATCCAATAATATTTTATAATGTCATAAATATATCTAAATATACAAATTGGTGTTTTTTATGTTAAGACTCGTACTTGAAGAGATAGCAACACATATAAAATGTATAGATGTTGATGATGAGACCATTTTGCTAATGGAAAAATATCTAATTGATGCTGAAAAGGTATTTATATGTGGTTTTGGAGAATCAGAGCTTGTTGGGAAATCTTTTGCCTCAAGACTTAGTGAAATTCGCAGGGATGTTTATGTTGTAAGTGACACCATAGTTCCTGAAATAAATGAAGGAAATATACTTATAGCTATATCTGGATCTGGAGAAACTGAACCTACTTTAACTATAACCAAAAAAGCACGTGAAATTGGCGCTAAAATTATATCTATAACATCTTTTAATCTTTCGCCACTTGCTCAGATATCAGACCTTGTAATTGAAATACCGGGCAGAATTAAAGCAAAAACCAAAAATTATATAGAAAGACAAGTAGCGGGTGAATATGAGCCATTAACACCTTTTGGAACTTTATTTGAGATATCTACACGGATATTTCTTGAAGGTATCATTGCAGAACTTGCAAATAAGGAGGATAATTTATGAAATCTGTGGGAATAAATGGATACGGAACAATCGGTAAAAGAGTAGCAGATGCTGTTTCTGCGCAGGACGATATGAAAATTGTGGGTGTAACAAAGCGAAGCCCTGATTATGAAGCCAGAATGGCTGTTGAAAGAGGTTATGATCTTTATATAAGTGTTCCTGAAAGAGAAAGCTCCTTTGAAGAAGCAGGTATCAAAGTAAGTGGTACTGCCGAAGAACTATTTGAAAAACTTGATATTGTAGTTGACTGTACTCCAGAAGGTATTGGTGCTCAAAATAAAGAACAAATCTATGAAAAAATAGGATTAAAAGCAATATTTGAAGGTGGAGAAAAACACGATGCAATAGGACTCTCATTTAACTCATTCTCAAACTATAAAGATGTTATAGGAAAAGATTATGCAAGAGTAGTCTCCTGTAACACTACTGGGCTTTGTAGGACTCTTAAACCAATAGATGACCTCTGTGGAATTAAAAAAGTAAGAGCTGTTATGGTAAGAAGAGGTGCCGACCCAAGACAAGTTAAAAAAGGACCAATTAACGCTATAGTTCCTAATCCACCAACTGTACCTTCTCACCACGGCCCTGATGTTCAAACAGTTATGTATAACCTTGATATAACCACAATTGCTTTACTGGTGCCTACAACATTAATGCACCAACATAATTTAATGGTTGAACTGGAATCAACTCCAACCATTGATGAAATAAAAGATAAATTAAACAACACTCCAAGAGTTCTTTTACTTAAAGCAAGTGAAGGATTGGGCTCAACTGCCGAGTTTATGGAATATGCCAAAGAATTAGGTCGTTCAAGAAACGATTTATTCGAAATCGGCGTTTGGGAAGAATCATTAAATATTGTAGATGGAGAATTATATTACATGCAAGCTATTCACCAAGAATCAGACGTTGTTCCTGAAAATGTGGATGCAATAAGAGCCATGCTTGAAATAGAAGATAATCCATCAAAATCTATTGAAAAAACTAATAAAGCTATGGGAATTCTTTAATTTAGAGATTAAATCCATAACTTTCTATTTTTATTTTATTTTGAATAAATTTATAAATGAAAATACAAAGAATATAATAGTTTATATCTCCTTTTAAATATGTAGTATTTATTGAGAGTGAATATTACCTTTAGATTAGTTATATTAATTTAGCTTATAAAAGCCTATGAAAAGAAATTAAGACACCACAGTGATATAAAATGATAAAAGAACTTGTAATTTCAATGCGTCCCAAGCAGTGGTACAAAAATTTAGTTATATTCTTAGGAATTGTGTTTTCATTAAATCTTTTAAATTTTGATCTATGGATTGATGTAATTGCCGGATTTGCAGTTTTCTGCGTGCTTTCAGGTAGTCTTTACATATTAAATGATATTATTGATATTGAAAAGGATAA
Organism: Methanobacterium sp.; assembly: GCA_016222945.1. Lineage (NCBI taxonomy): Archaea > Methanobacteriati > Methanobacteriota > Methanobacteria > Methanobacteriales > Methanobacteriaceae > Methanobacterium > Methanobacterium sp. The sequence continues at coordinate 18,084 of JACRPY010000003.1, forward strand.
AAAACATCCTAAAAAACGTTCCAGGCCCCTTGCATCAGGTAAGTTGAAAAAAAGCCATGCATTATTATTTGCTTTAATATTTATTGTTCTGACTTTTGTAGTAGCCTATCTAATCAATATAATGTTTTTAGGTGCTGCCATAACCTTCTTCATACTGATACTGGTTTATTCTGTGTTTTTAAAACATATCGTTATCGTAGATATAATGGTACTCTCTTCAGGCTTTGTTATAAGGGCTATTGCAGGATGTCTGGCAATTAGCGTGACTATTTCACCATGGCTTATAATCGGTACGTTCCTTATTGCACTATTTTTAGCAATTGGTAAACGAAGACACGAATTAGTCCTATTAGGGGCAGATGCAGGAGATCACAGGCAAATTTTAGATGGTTATTCCACTGAAATGCTTGATCAGATGATTAACATAACAACCAGTGCTTTAATCATGTCTTACGCCCTTTATACATTTTTTACAGGTAAAATATATATAATGCTTACCATCCCATTTGCATTTTACGGTCTTTTCCGTTACATATATCTTGTACATGCTAAAAATTTTGGTGGAGAGCCCGAAATGCTGTTTAAAGATAAAGGGATGCTATTGAGCATGGTTTTATGGGTAATTTTAGTTGTAATCGTGCTTTATGGAAGTACAATATTCCATTTGTTAGGAGTAATCTAAAGTGATGGATAAATTTAATTTAAGCTCTTTTAACCCAAGAAACAGTGATCTCATCATTTCAGCAGTTTTAACATTATTAATAGTGATAACAAGGCTTCCTTTTGTAAGTAAATATCTATATGAATGGGATTCTGTAAATTACGCTATTGGATTTGAAAATTTTAACATTTTAAATCATCAGCCCCACCCTCCAGGCTATATATTTTATGTGTACTTAGGGAGAGGCATAAACACATTTTTTAATGACCCTAATAACACGATGATATTTATAAGCATTTTATTCAGTGTTCTAACAGTTTTATTAATCTATTTCCTTGCTAAACAGATGTTTTCAAGGCAAATTGCTATTATTGCATCGATATTACTTGTGTTTAACCCGTTATTCTGGTATTACGGAGAAATAGCCACTATTTATCCCAGTGAAGCGTTCTTTGCAACACTTATCGCCTACATGTCTTACATGGTTTTTAAGGGAAACGAAAAATATTTCTACCCCTCAGCCCTAGTTTTAGGTCTTGCAGGCGGATTTAGACAGGACTTAATCATTTTTATGTTCCCATTATGGTTTTTCTGCCTATTTTATAATAAAAGAGAACCATTACGATTATTAAAAGCCATCTTAGTCCTTATACCTTCTGTTTTAGTGTGGTTTATTCCCACAATTATCTTGTCAGGAGGTTACGAACAGTACTCTCAAGCTTCAGCAACATTATATAAAATGTGCTTCCCTCGAACCTCCCTATTATTCGGATCAAGCATAGCTAACCGACTTTCAGACCTTGGAGCATTTACCGCGTGGACAGGGCTGGCACTAACATTTGCAGGCATAATCATTATGGCATTATTCCATAAATACGTAGAAAAAGGCCCTTTACATTTATTTAAAGAAAATATGAGAGATTACAGAGTCATGTTCCTTGTACTATGGTTTTTACCTGCATCCATTATATATCTATTAATACATTTAGCAAAACCTGGTTATATGCTTGTATTTGTACCTGCATTAGCTATAGTTATAGCGTGTTTTGTTAAAGGGTTAGCTTATGGTTTAAATAATAAAATTGGGCGTTACTCTCCAAAAAAATGGATTTCAATAATTTTAGTTGCAGTTATACTGTTTAATACCGCATATTTTGCTATTCCATATAATCAAAATGAAGAAAAACTTTGGGAAACACCTCTTGGTAGTTTAAATCCTTTTGAAGGAATATTATGGGGAATAGATACTTCATTAATTTATAATAATCAAAAAATTGTCTCAAATGACCATAATACACAAATTTATCTTGATTCTATATCCCAAGTACCCGGTTCTAATTCAAACAACACAATAATAGTTATGGGTGAAATTAGCAGAGTTAATGAAGGATTCAACTGGAGGAAAGCCATGTATTACTTGCCAAACTATCCAATTTACTATTTAATAGAAGCAGATAACTATATTGTTTCTCCGTGGTACGGTGAAAACCATACTAATATCTGGTTAGATTCCAATATATTTAAAATTCCAGTGAATAAGTCCACAGAGAAGATAATATGGATAATCAGCAATGAATCAGCATATTTCTCCCAAATAACATCACAAATTCCTATAAAAACCATTAATTTAGCTAATGGCCAGAAAATATACTATTCCGACATTAAAGACCAGAAAATAAATAACAATGAACTGGTTTTCAACGGACCTAAACAAGCTTAGAATATGACCCACTAATTCTTAATTAGTTAATTATAATAAAAATATTGTATAATACGTTTAAAAACGTGGTGACAACTTAATGTTTAATAAAATAAATAATTGGATTTGTCTAACTTTTGTAAGTATAATCATTTTTACAATCTTTTTAATTTATATTTGGAATTTTACAGTTGACGATGCTTATATAACCTTTAGGTACGCGTTACATATAGCCCAAGGCCAGGGAATTGTATGGAATGTTGGCGAATCGCCAGTAGAAGGATATACAAATTTATTATGGGTTATTTTTAGTGCTGTTTTAATAAAACTGAACATGAATCCTGTTTTATTTACTAAAATAATAGGTTTAGGAGCAGTGATAGGAATATTATATTTTTACTGGAAAATAACGATTGATTTTTTTGATGATAAAAAATTATATTTTGCTGCATTTGCTGTTGCATCAGCATTCCTTCTTATAAACCCTGCAACTGCAATACATGCGGTTTCCGGCCTTGAAACAGCATTTTACTCATTTATGATAATGTTAATAATGTATGCCTCTTACAATCTGATTATACTCCACGAAAGAAAATATTTGTACATTTTTGCAATTGCTTCATTATTAATTAGCCTTTTACGACCAGAAGGAATCATAATATCTTTAAGTTTATTTATTTTTACATTAGTCCTGTTCAAAATAAAAAATAAGTACTCATTATCTTTTTACATACCCTTTGTATTAATATATTTAGTGCCACTTGTAGGATATATGATCTTTAGGATAAATTATTTCAACGAGACCTTTCCGCTCCCTTTTTATGTAAAAGCCATTACTTATGGAGAATTTTTAGCCATACTTAATGGATTATCATTTATACATGTAATTCCATTTATATTAGTGATTTTACTTTCCATATTACTAATTAAATTAGTTTGGAATCAAAAAAGTAAAATAATTACAAAATATTATTATTTACTTGCAATTTCCTTAATAATAATAATATCTGCAAATGTTATATATATTCAATCTGCACCTATAATGAATTATGCACAACGATTTTTCTATCCTTCATTTGTCTTAATGTATTTATTGAGTAGTATTTCAATTGTTATTTTATTTAAAGAATTAAAATCACTGTCTAAAATCCGATTAGAATCTATTAAATACGCCTTTTGTATATTATTAATTATTATAAATTTATCATTTATAAATGACATTCAATATGATCATTTTTATGGAGAAAGGCTCTCTGCTGCACACATTGCCCTTGGAGAAAGTTTAAATTCGTTTTCAGGTTACAATTATACTATAGCAAGTGTGGATGCGGGTGCAATCCCATATTTCTCTAGATGGAACCATCTAGATACGGTTGGCTTAAATGATAAATTCATTGCAAAAAATAAGTTAGCAACACAAGAATATTTAGAAAAAAAAGAGCCAGAGCTAGTTTTAATTATTTCCAATAGTTCAGAATCCATTACTCATTATCCTACTTTAGAGCAACCCTTTTTGGAGTTTGTTCAAAGAAAAAATTATGTACAATTAGCTCCAATCAAATTCGTAGATGATTATTATTTAATTCCCTTTTTAAACCCAAATGTAAATGATTTTGAAAAAATAAGTTACAATCTTCAAAAAGTCAGTGAATGTAGTTTAAAAAACTAAAATATAATTATAGAGAAAGATAAAATGAAATACGACCTTCATACTCATTCAAAATATTCTTCAGATGGAATCCTTGATCCACAAAAAATGGTCAAAATCGCCGCTAAAAGATGTTTGAATGGAATTGCAATTACAGATCATGACACCATAAAAGGAGGATTAGAAGCAAAAAAGTATGAAACAGATGATTTTAAAGTAATAGTCGGTTGTGAAGTTACAACAACACGAGGCGAGATAATTGGATTATTTTTATCTGAAGAAATTAAATCTAATCATTTTCATGAAGTTATAGATGAGATTAAAGCTCAAAATGGAGTAGTAGTTGTTCCTCATCCTTTTGATGAAATGAGGACTTCCACATTCACCCTTAAAAAAGAAGACATTAAATATATAAATAGTGTTGAAATATTTAATTCAAGATGTGTACACCAAAAATCTAATCAAAATGCATCTTTATTTGCAAAAGAAAATAATTTAGGAGTAACTGGGGGAAGTGATGCTCATTTTACAAATGAAATAGGTAATGCAGGCATAATCACAGAAAATGATGATGTGAGGACTGCTATTTTAAAAAATGATTTAGAAGTTTTCGGTAAAAGGTCAACACCTTTAAACCACGTATTAACCAAAATGGTGAAATTAAGGAGAAAATATTTTTGATCAACAATAAAACTATTTGTGAATACAAGAGAAAATTATTAGCATTAACAGAGTGAAATTATGGCAAAAAACAAATTCTGGCTGATTATACTTTTTGCAGTGTTAATTTACCTTATCATGGGAATATATGCCAATTTTGGGGATCTTTTATCTGCCATTGAAAAGTTTAACTGGATATTCATCCCTGTAATGATAATTTTAACTACAATAGCATATTTTATAAGGTTTATAAAGTGGAATTTCTTCCTTAAAAGTGTTGGAGTTCATTTAAACCTTAAAGACAATTTATTTGTGTTTTTCAGTGGATTAGGGATGATTATAACTCCTGCCAAAGTTGGAGAAATATGGAAAGGATGGCTAATAAAAGATATAAATGGAGAAAGTTTAAGCAAAACAGTCCCTGTAGTTATAATAGACCGTGTTACAGACCTTATTGGCCTTATAATTCTTTCATTGCTTGGAATTTTATATTATAAAGAAGGAAGCTATATTATAATCGCGTTAATCGTGATATTTACCCTATTTTTTGTGGCTGTAAGGTCAAAAAAGGTTTCAGACATAGTAATTTCTGTGCTTGAAAAAAGGGCAGGTAAATATTCAAAAGACATTAAAACAATGCATACAACATTTGAACAAACAATGCAACCTAAAAATTTGGTGGGAATGTCATTTTTAAGTGTTTTTGCATGGTTTTTTGAATGTCTCGCATTGTACTTTGTAATAATTGGATTTGGACAATCCATTAGTCTGATAATTTCAACATTCGTTTTCAGCTTCGCATCTCTTGCAGGCGCAGTAAGCATGATTCCTGGAGGATTAGGGATTGCAGAAGCCACAACTTCTGGAATGTTGCAATATTTCGGATTAACATCAACCATATCCGTGGGTGTGGCCATAATAATAAGATTTGGAACACTGTGGTATGGTGCGATTTTAGGATTCCTTGTGTATTTAATATTTAAAAAGAGAATTATGGGAGAAACTCCAAAAACATAATTAGAGGTGAAATAATGTCAAAGGTTGCAATAATGAAAACATCACCAGAAACCGTGACCCATGATTATAACCAAATCATGAATTTAGCAAATTATACAGAATCATTATCAAAAGAAGATAAAACAATCTTAAAACTTAACCTTTCATGGACACTTTATTATCCTGCGTGTTCAACACCACCATGGCAACTTGAAGGTGTTTTAAACACTTTAAAGAAGGATAATTATACTGATGTTGTTGCTGTGGAAAATCAGACAGTGGTAACACATCCCTGGAAGGGAGCATATTACAACAAATGGCTACCTCTTTTAAATAGCCATGAAATAGATTTCAAACCCTTAACAGATGTGGAATGGGTTTCACATAAACCTAAATCTGAAATGCTTGCAATGGATGATATATTTGGAGGAGTATTAGTTCCTAAGATGTTTTATAACTCTAATGTGATTCATTTTCCAACGGTAAAGACTCATGGTCACACCACAACCACAGGCGCCATGAAAAATGCTTTCGGAGGATTAATACCTAAATACAGGCATCATGCACACAAAAAGATACATGAAGTCCTTGTTGATTTACTGGCAATCCAAAAAGAGATTCATAATGGAATTTTTTCAGTTATGGACGGTGGCGTTTGCGGAGATGGTGCAGGACCCCGAACAATGGAACCTTTTATTGGTAATATAATCCTTGCAAGTGAAGATCAAGTAGCAATAGATGCTCTTGCAGCTAGTGTAATGGGATTTGACCCGTTGAAAATTGATTATATTAAAATGGCCCATGATAAAGGATTAGGAATGGGAGATATTGACCAGATTGAAATTGTGGGCATGGATAAAGGAGATTTAAAAAATCTAAATTTTGGATTTAAAACCAGTAGAAGTCCAGTTGTAAAGTGGGATCAACGAATAAGGAAAAGCACTATGAACGTTAAATGGCTACATAACCTCCTATTCAATTCTCCCATCTTCAAAACATTTATATTCGCTTCAGAATTCTATCATGATAAATTATGGTACCCAACTACTGGTAAAAAGAGGATAAATGAATATAAAAAGACAGAATGGGGCCATTTATTTGATGAATATGAGTACGGGACGTTTCCAGAGTATGATGAGGTTAAAGACTGGAATCCTTATTAATCTTTTTTATTTTTTGATTTTACCTTAATTTTATTCTTCATAGTGTCTAATAATCTTCCAATTATTTTATTCAATAGATTGCATTTTTTATATCGTGAGTGTATAAGATTGTTTTTTTTACAATATTTTCAAGCTAGAATGCTAAAAGGAATAATATAAAAAAATAAATAATAAAACGACAAGATTATGACTATGAACATGAATCCTATTATTTTTGGAGTTATCGCCGGATTAATCTTTGGAATAATATCTGTGCTGATTATGATACCTATAAAATTTGAAGATCAACGCGAGAGAAGGGATGCTATGGCTGGAGCATTCATAGATCGTTTTATGATAGGCTTTATAATCCCCAATATGGCCATTGGCATTAATCCAATCATTATAGGGGCTTTAATAGGGCTCGGTCTTTCTCTTCCTTCAGCAATTATAAGCAGGACTTATGCTCCTATATTAATTATTGGCATATTAGGTGGAGTAGTTATTGGATATTTAACAGGAGTGATGATATGAATACTGATAAAGAGAAATCTTTTGTTGAAGTTTGTTTATACGAAGTAAAACCTGATAAAACTGAAGAATTCGAGGGATTGATTAAAAAAGTTCTAAAACACCACAGTGAATTCCCTGGAGTTAAAGATGTGAAATATATGAGGCGAACACATCGCCCCGGGAGCTTCAGTGATGCAAAAGCTGGAAGACCACCTATAAAACTCACTAGAAAGCCAAAATTTTATACTTATGTACTTTATTGGGAGTTAGATAACGAGATTACACACGGTAAAGCAACAAAATCAGGTCTAGAGAATTTTTTTAAAGAATTTAATCGATGCCTGGTTAAAGCACCTAAAATTATTCTTGGTGAAAGAATACAATGAAATAATAAATAAAGAGAATTATAGAGAAAGTTAATGGTTTTAGGTGAGACTATGGGCTTCTACGATCTTTCAAAGGAAGAAAGAAAAGAATTAGTTTTAAAGATAGAAAAATCAATAAAAAATTATTTGGAAGCTAATGAAGATAAAAAAATTCTTAATTATGCTTCTGATGATGATTTTTACATTCGAAAAAACACTTATCTTATTTTAGGAAGAATCTACCGTGAAAATGAAGATCTAAGAAAATACATTCTTAAAGTGGCCGAAAATCTTCTTAAAAATGAAAATGAAAATGTACGACAAACTGCAGTTTATATTTTCGGTGAAATTGGAAAGAATGATGCTGATAGCTCCTTAAAACATTTAGAAATTGCCCTAAATGATGAACATCATGTTGTAAAGAATGCTGTAATGGGTGCTTTAAAGCAGATGGGTCAAAAAAATCCAGAACCTACTTTAGAATTTGCAAAAAAGTTTTTACATAATGAAGACCCCGAAGTACGTAGAATATTGGTTCACGGAATTGAACTTAGAGGAAGAACACATCCTCAAGATATATTGCCCCTTTTAGAAGAAATGCAAGATGAAAAAAACAGGAAAGTAAGAAAAATGGTGATCCATGTCCTTTCACAGATAAGCTACAAGAAAGGATGCTTAGAAACCGTTATTTCTTCTTTGAAAAAATGGGAGAACAAAAAATTAGTCAATGATGCTTTAATTGAAATTATAGCAGTTCATAAACGCTATAAATTTGCTGAAAAATCCCCTAAAGAAGCTGAAGAATATATTAAGCAGAAAATCTATAGTTAAGTTTAATTAACCATTTATGGTGAATATTTTGAGCGAAGATATTCAAACCAAATTAGATTTTAGAACTCCTAAAACCCATGGGAAATATGAAGAAATTCGAGTAAAATCAATTTTAAATAAGGCTAAAAAACGAGATTCATGGTTTTTAGTAGATTATTCACTTAATCCTTATCTTGGATGCTCTTATAATTGTCTTTACTGCTACATTCGAGGAAGCCATTATGGCGGAGATACAACACATAAACTCAAAGTTAAGGCAAATGCCGAAGAAATTCTGGTAAAACAGCTTAAAAGAAGAGCCAAAAATAAAGAATATGGAATAATAGGAATTGCATCATCAACAGAACCCTATAACGAGGTTGAAAAAGAATTAAAGTTAACAAGAAGATTACTTGAGATAATAGCAAGATTCAAATTCCCAGTAAGTATTTTAACTAGATCTACTCTTGTTTTAAGGGATATGGATATTTTAAAGAAGATCAATGAAAATGCTATTTTACCTCCTGATTTAAAGCCCAAATTAAAAGGAGGAGCCATTGTATCTTTTTCTTTTTCCACTCCTGATGAGAAACTGGCTAAAATCCCTCAAAACCATAGGTTTGGGGGCGCAAATCAAAGATTTGCTGGCTTTGAACCAAACGCCCCTACGCCCAAAGAAAGACTTAACACCATGAAAAAGTTTAAAGATGAAGGTTTTAGAGTAGGAGTATGTTATATGCCTGTTTTACCCTTTTTATCAGACACCCCAAAACAAATAGAAAAAATGGTGGTTTTAGCCAAAAATTATGGTGCAGATTCTATTCTAACCGGTGGTTTAACGTTATTTGGAGATGAACCAAATGATTGTAAGCCTGTTTATTATAATACGCTTAGAAAACATTTTCCAGAACTTTTAGAGAAAACTAAACTTTTATTTGGAAATAATTTTTATCCTAATAAAAAATATCAAAAAGAACTCACAGAAAGAGCAAATGAAATATGCAAAAAATATGAAATTAAAAACAGGATAATTTAAAGAATATAATCAACTATTAACTCGCGTAAATAATATTTAAAGATTAAAAAGTGATATTATGGAATCTAATATAAAATTCGGACCTGCAGGACGACCCATAGGATTTAATGGTAAAACTACAAAGGTTTGTGATTATGTAAAGGAAATTGGACTTAATGCCTTCGAATATCAAGCTACTTATGGTGTTAAAATATCAAAACAATCTGCACTTGAGCTTTATGAAAATGCAGCAGTAAATGATGTTTTAGTTTCAATGCATGCGCCTTATTACATTAATTTATCTTCTCAAAAGGAAGAAACAATACAAAAATCAATTTTAAGGCTTGTTCAATCAGCTAAAGCCGGAGATTGGATGGGCGCTTATAGAATTGTTTTTCATATGGGTTTTTATACAAAATATTCTCCCATGGAAGCTGCAGAAAAATGTAAATCTGCGATTTCCCAGCTTTTAGAAAAAGTTGAAAGTCTTGGAATTAAAAAATATACATTTGCACCAGAAACAACAGGTAAAAAATCCCAATTTGGATCTCTTGAGGAAATAATAGATATATGTCAATCTTTTGACAATTTCGCGCCGACTGTAGACTTCGCCCATATACATGCAAGATCTGGAGGAAGTATTAAAACTAAAGAAGATTACAAAAAGATATTTGATAAAATTGAGAATGAATTAGGCACTAAAACACTTCATTCACATTTTACAAAGATAGAGTATACTGATGCTGGTGAGAGAAAGCATCATGTGCTTGCAGATGAAAATTTTGGGCCGCCTCTTATCCCATTACTTGAATTAATTTCAGAAAATGGGTTTGATATCACTGTGATATGTGAAACGCCTTTTTTAGACCAAGATGCTTTAATTATGAAAAATGAATATGAAAAAATTTTAAAGAAAGTTTTAATTCAGTAATCATAAACTATTTAAATGGTGTTGAACTAATTCTATTTTTCATGTTCTATATTTTAGTTTTGATAAAATAAAGGCTAAAGTTTTTATTTATTATTGTACATATCATTCTATGAAAATGTATAAAATTAAAATAATTTACGAATTTTTCATGTTTACGAAATTACATTTCGTAACCGCAAAAAATCTCATTTTTTGCATGCTTAAAAACTTAATTTTAACCCATATAATTAACATCAGAAGGTGTATTAGTGAAATTTAGCAATACAGTATCCGATCCCTATATAATAGAAAAAAAGACACCTCAAACTACTGGTGGGCCTAAAAAAGAAGCAAAAGTAGTTGTTTTACAATCAATTGGTTATCCTTTCCTTTGTAATTTAGTTGAAAATCCAAAAATAGAGATATTTGATAAAGAGCTTTTTGAACTTTATGCTCAAGAACAGTGGGAAGGCTACACAGTTTATGAAGGTTCTTTTTTATTTGATCAAAAATTACTACCAGATTATGCATTTAAAATAATAAAAGCACATCCAAACAGCTCCCAGATAACTGCAAATACTTCAATACTCCTAATGGAGAGTGAAGAAGATAAGGAGTTTAAGAAAATTGAAAGCAATATTAAAATGGAAGATGTTGTAGGTCAAGAGCGTGCCAAGACTAAATGTAAGATAATAATGAAATATCTGCAAGACCCTGAAAAATTTAAAGAATGGGCCCCCCGTAATGTTCTTTTCTATGGACAGCCGGGGACAGGGAAAACAATGCTTGCAAAATCACTTTCCAATGAACTTCAAGTTCCATTATTCCTTGTAAAAGCAACAAGGCTTATAGGTGAACATGTTGGTGATGGTGCAAGGCAAATACATGAACTTTTTGAAATTGCGACACAATCAGCTCCTTCAGTAATATTTATTGATGAAATGGATGCTGTTGGGCTTGACAGGAAATACCAATCACTCAGGGGAGACGTTTCAGAAGTTGTAAACGCCCTTCTTACTGAAATGGATGGAATAGACCAGAATTATGGTGTTGTGACCATAGGTGCTACTAATAATCCACATTTACTTGATTTTGCAATAAGAAGCCGTTTTGAAGAAGAGATAGAATTTGTAATTCCTAATAAAGAACAAAGAATAAGCATGCTTACCAATTACATTAAAACAATGCCCTTTGAAGTTAATGTAAATGTTGAAAAGCTGGCAAACGTCAGTAAAGGAATGTCTGGCAGAGATATTAAGGAACGTTTATTAAAAACAGCCCTTCATAAAGCAATTTCTGAAGATATGAATACAGTTACATGGGATCACATGGAATATGCCTTAAAAATGCATAAAAAAGAGAAAAATGAACCTAAACATATGTTCGCATGATTGAATATATTATTAAATATTCTCTATTCCCCTTTTTTCTTATTTTAAATAGTAAAGGATGAAAATATATGAAAATAAGTGAAATGCTATATGATGCAGCAAAATATCCTTTCTTCGGAATAAAACAGCTGCTTTTACTTGGTTTAATGATTTTAATAAGCGCTTTTCTTTTAGGTCAATATAATGATCTTTATTTTTATGTATACGATGTTTTTGGGGCTACAGCACTATTAGTGATGATGATGCTGTTTTTTTTAATAGTAATCATTTTTACAGTTTTTGAAGCAGGTTATTCCTTCAAAATAATTGAAAAAAGTGTTTTACAAATTGAAAATCCTCCTAAATTGAATCATTTTATTTCTATGTTTAAACACGGTATTAACGAGATAATTATTGGAATTATCTACTTTTCAGTGCCTTTTATCATTTTATTAGTCATTTTAGATAATATTTTTAATGAAATAAATTTAGGATTTCCTCCATTAAGCATTGAAATTTCCATTTTAATTTTAATTGTTGTAATCATGTTAGGATTTCTTGCAGATATGATTTTTACAGTTTCTATACCCTACATGGCCTCTAAAGGCGGTTCATTTAAACATGCATTCAATATTCCTCAAATATTTAAGAAAATAAAAAAAATAGGCTTTAAAAAACTTTTTATCAGTTATATAATTATTATTTTTGGTTTAGTGGCAATTGGAGGACCAATACTAAAAGAAATAATAGGATCCACCAATATATTCGGTTTTTTCTTTGCAGAAGAACTACTTGCCCCCTATCTTATTATGTTTTCAGCCAGATTTACTGCATTAATTTATATGGAATCTCTTTAGTTCAATATTGCGCCCGAAAAACATATATAACAATCGTTATATAACTATTGTTAATATTTTTAAAAAGGAATCTATTTTTAAATCTAGTATCAAAAAATCAATTTATATAAAATGAACATTTTCACAAATTTATATAAAATAGGAGGCAAAATATGAAGTTTAATACAAAATCAGTACACTCAGGGAGGTCACCATGTCCAGCAACCGGTGCAATTTCAACACCCATATGGCAGACTTCCACTTTTGTCTTTGATGACTACGAGAAACCCAAAGAACATGATTATTCAAGAACAAGTAATCCTACAAGAAGTGCCTTGGAAGAAGCCCTTGCAGAACTGGAAGGAGGCAATGCAGGATTTGCATTTTCAAGCGGAATGTCAGCAATTACAAGCGTAATACATATATTGAAAGCAGGAGATCATATTATAGCTTGCGATGATCTTTATGGAGGTACCTACAGGCTATTTTCAGAGATAATGACCAAATTTGGCCTTGAATTCACATTTATAAGACTCGATGATGCTGAAAAAATTAAGAATGCAATAAAGCCTAACACAAAAATGATATGGATTGAAACTCCTTCAAATCCATTACTCACTATTACTGATCTTGAAATGGTTTCAAAAATTGCAAAAGAACATAATTTGCTAACAGTTACAGATAACACATTTTCATCGCCCTATTTTTTAAGACCAATTGACTTTGGAATTGACATTGTAGTTCATTCCACAACTAAATATATAAACGGGCATTGTGACGTTATTGGGGGAGCTGTAATAACAACAACAGATAAACTAGCAGAAGAAGTTCATTTCCAGTTAAATGGGCTTGGAACAAACGCATCTCCCTTCGATTCATGGCTTGTACTTAGAGGTATAAAAACACTGCCCCTTAGGATGGATAAGCACGCGGCAAACTCACAAGAAGTGGCTGAATACTTAAATGAACACCCTAAAGTTAGTGATGTTTTTTATCCAGGGCTTCCATCCCATAAAGGTCATGAAATTGCCAAAAAACAGATGAAAGGATTCGGAGGAGTAGTTTGGTGGGGCAGATTCACTTGTAGAACATGCTGCTACAATGAGTCATGCTTCAATGGGTGAAGAAGGCCGTAAAAATGCAGGGATAACTGATGATGTAATCAGATTATCCATTGGACTTGAAGATGCTGATGATTTAATTGAAGATTTAAGCAAAGGACTTTCAAATAAATTATAATTCAAATAAGGAACTATTAAAATGCTATTTTTAATTTCCAAGTTTGTTTTAAATTTTATTAATTTAAAAATATAAGCTACCAAACATATAATATACAAATAAGAAATTTAATATTTTAAATTATCATACTTTTTAAATCCAGAGGAGTATTAAAAAATGGATTATGAACTTATAATCGTTAGATATGGAGAAATTGGAGTAAAAAGCCCTAAAGTAAGGCGTAGATTTGAAAATAAGCTTATATCAAATATAAAAAGCAAGTTGAAATGTGAAATTAAGATAAATCAAGGCAGAATATTTTTATATCCAGAAAACTTTGATGATGCAATTGAATCTTTAAATAAGATAATGGGCGTAGTCTCATTTTCTCCTGCAGTATCCACCGAAACCGATTTTGAGAGCATAGAAGAAACATTAAGCAAATATACGGATAATTTACTTTCTGAAGGTTTATTTTCATCTGAAAAATCTTTTGCAGTAAGGTGCAGACGAGTAGGAACACATGAATTCAGTAGCCAAAAAATGGCAGGGTTTTGCGGCTCAGTAATTGTTAAAAAAACGGGAGCACCTGTAAATTTAAGTAAACCTAATTTTGAATTCTTTATAGAAGTAAGAGAAGATAAAACCTATATTTTCCATGAAAAAATTCAAGGGTTAGGAGGCCTTCCAGTTGGAACTCAAGGAAAGGTTATTGCACTTGTATCTGGAGGTATTGATTCGCCTGTTGCAGCATTTTTAATGATGAAAAGAGGCTGTGAACTTATAATACTCAATTTTAATAACTATCCTTACACTGGAGGCTCAAATGAGAAAGTTCTTAAAATTGTTGAAAAACTAAACGAATATTCACCTTCAAAGCTTAAGTTTTATGAAGGAAATTATGGAGAATTCCTCAAAAATTGTATTGAAAATGCAAATCCGCGGTTAACTTGTGTTTTATGTAAAAGTGGGATGTATAAAATCGCTGAAAAGCTTGCAAAAGAAGAAGATGCCCTTGCAATAGTTGATGGAAGCAGTTTAGGACAGGTTGCATCTCAAACACTCCCTAATTTGCTTGCAACAAGATACATAACACAAATGCCTGTTTTAAGCCCATTAATAGGTCTTGACAAGGTGGAAATAGAAAATATGGGAAAAAAGATAGGGACTTTTGATATCTCTATTTTGCCTGCACCAGGATGCACAGCGGTTCCAAAATATCCAGAAACTAATGCTGACCTTGAAAAGGTTTTAGAAGTGCTGGAAAAAATTAATTTTGATTCGGAAACTGAAAAAGTGTTTTCTTCTTTTAAAACTAAATAATCTTGAATTTTACAAAAAATTTAACTTATTTTTTATTTTTTTTTAATATTTTAGAATTTAAAAAAACCTCAAATGTTCTATTTTTAATTTATGTAGCATTTAATGCACAATATTTATATGTAACAATCGTTATATAACTATTGTTAAGTAAAATAAATGGGGATATATATGGAGAAATTTTCAAAAATATCAGAAAAAGATGTAACAAAGGCCATTGTAGAAGGATTTACCAGCGAATTTATAGACTACATTGAAAGTGACGTAATTATAGTTGGAGCAGGTCCAAGCGGACTTGTAGCAGCAAAAAAACTTGCAGAAAAAGGTGTTAAAACACTTATCATAGAAAGCAACAATTATCTAGGCGGCGGTTTCTGGATAGGTGGCTACTTAATGAATAAACTAACAGTAAGAGCTCCAGGTCAAAGGATACTTGATGAAATAGGAGTGCCTTACGAAGAAGTAAAAAAAGGATTATTTGTTGCAGATGGCCCTCATGCCTGTTCTAAGCTAATTGCAAGTGCAATGGATGCAGGAGCTAAAGTAATTAACATGACTAAATTTGATGATGTAGTCCTACGAGATGACCGTGTTTGTGGTATTGTTATGAACTGGACACCAGTTTCTGCACTTCCAAGAGCTATAACCTGTGTTGATCCTGTCGCCATTGAATCAAAAATTGTAATAGATGCAACTGGACACGACGCTGTAGTTGTTAAATCATTAGAAGAACGTGGACTTGTAGATATTGAAGGATTTGGTGGAATGTGGGTTGAAAAGTCAGAAGATGCCATTGTTGAACATACAAAAGAAGTGTTCCCTGGCCTTTATGTAACTGGAATGTCCGTTGCAACTACCTATGGACAAGCAAGAATGGGACCTACATTTGGAGGAATGCTTGTATCTGGTGAAAAAGTGGCTGAATTGATTTTTGATAAAATTAAAGGCAGTATAAATACGAAAACATCTGAAACTGCAGTGGTAAGTAAATAACTAAGTTAATAGAGCTTAATAACTTAAATTTTTATTTTTTTTATTCTATTTTTCATAAAAAATTATTGCAGACGATTTTTATGGCAGCTAAAATTATTGCAGTTTGTACAAGTGATACGAAGCAAGTTAAGAAAATTAACGTGAGATATGCAGAGCTTAAAGAAAATTATGGCATTATTGGTGATGCCCATAGCAGCAGCAATACGCACCGTCAAATTAGTTTACTTGCCTTAGAAAGTATAAATAAAATGAGGGCTCTTGGCTTAAATGTTAATCCTGGAGACTTTGCAGAAAACTTAACTACAGAATGTATTGACCTCAAAGTTTTACCTATAAAAACGAGACTGATTGTGGGTAATGATGCTATTTTAGAGGTTACTCAAATCGGTAAAGAGTGCCATACGCGTTGTGCAATCTATAAGCAAGCAGGTGACTGTATCATGCCCAAAGAAGGAATATTTGCAAAAGTAGTAAAAAGTGGAATTGTAAAAATAGGAGATGAAATAAAAATAATCTAATTAATCAAAAAAAGAATTGTTTTATTCTTCTTCACAGGTTGTGCAGATACGTGTACCCTCTGTTTTTTCTCCTTTATTTTCCCTGTAGTTATCAATAGCAGCGTGCAATGCATCTGCTGCAAGATTTGAACAATGCATTTTAACAGGGGGCAACCCCTCAAGGTTATCTGCAACATCGTTTCTAGTAATTTCTAAGGCTTCTTCAATTGTTTTTCCCATTGCCATTTCAGTTACCATACTGCTTGTTGCAATAGCCGCACCACAGCCAAATGTTTTGAATTTAATGTCTTCAATCACGTCGTCCTTAACTTTAATGTAAATTGTCATTAGATCTCCACATGTAGGGTTTCCTACAGTCCCTATGCCATTTGCATCTTCTATTTCACCAACATTTCGCGGATTTTGAAAGTGTTCCATTACTTTATCACTATACATATAAATCAACCTCTAATTGCATAAATTAACTTTATTTTCATTTTTCTGCATCGGGAGCTGCACACCAGAGAGGTGAAAGCTCTCTTAAAGTTTTAACTACTTCTTGAATAGATTTTATTGCATGATCAATGTCTTCAGCAGTGTTTTCTTTTCCAAGTGTTAAACGCAGTGAACCGTGGGCATCAACTTCTTTAAGGCCAATAGCTGTTAGGACATGTGATGGTTCTAATTTCTTTGATGAGCATGCAGAACCTGTTGAAGCTGCTATACCTTTAGAATCAAGGTGTAATACTAATGATTCACCTTCAATGCTGCTAAATCTGAAATTTATATTATTTGGAAGTCTTTTTATGGGATGTCCATTTAGATAGGATTGTTCTACTGAATCTAATACTCCTTTTATTAATTTGTTTCTTAAATTTGTTATATATTTCGCATCATAAGAGAGATTTTTTTCTGCAATTTCGCAAGCTTTACCCAGACCAACAACCCCTGCAACATTCTCTGTTCCTGGCCTTAAACCTTTTTCATGGCCACCACCATGGATTATTGGCTCTAATCTAACTCCTTTTTTTACATATAATGCCCCTATTCCTTTTGGCCCATAAACCTTATGTGCAGAAAGAGATAACATATCTACATTTAAATCTTCAACATTTACAGGGATTTTACCAACACTTTGAACTGCATCTGTATGGAAATAAATCCCCTTTTCCCTTGCAATTTCACCAATTTCTGCTATAGGTTGGATTGTTCCAATTTCATTGTTTGCATGCATAATTGTAATTAAAATAGTCCTATCAGTTATTGCATCTTCTAAATCAGATATTCTGACAATACCCTCTTCATAAACCGGTAGATATGTAACTTCAAATCCATTCTTTTCTAAATATTTACACGTTTCTTCTACTGCAGGGTGTTCTATAGCACTTGTGATTATGTGATTTCCTTTATCTTTTAAACGGTAAGCTACGCCTTTAATAGCAATATTATCAGATTCTGTACCTCCGCTTGTAAAAATGATTTCTTCAGCTTTTGCACCTATAAGTAATGCTACTTGTGTTCTTGCAGATTCCATTGCTTTTCTTGCATCTCTTCCCATAGAGTATAATGTAGATGCATTTCCAAATTTATCCACAAAATATGGCTTCATTGCTTCAAATACTTCCCTGTCAACTGGTGATGTAGCTGAATGGTCCATATAAATCATTATTTCACCTCAAAAAACTCTTTCCTATTACAAATTAATTATGAAAGTTAATTATTTTAAATCTTTTCAACTAATCCCTTGTTATTAAAGTGCTTATATGGTCAGTTGTAATGATTCCAATAACTCTTTGACTATCATCTACAACCGGCAGCGATGAAATATTGTATTTTTTCATTTTTTCCGCCGCTATCTCTATCTGGTCATCAGGATTAGCTACTATAACATCTTTTGTCATTATTTCTTCTAATTTACTGTATTTTAAGGCAACAGCCTTTGAAATATCCCATGCAGTCACTATACCTATCAATTTATTATTTTCATTTATTACAGGTAAGTGTGTAACTCTATTTTCAAGCATGAGCCTTGCTGCTTCATCTATACTTGATTCTTCACTTATTTTAGCCACTTCATTAGTCATTACATCTCCAACCAGAATATCTGAAAGAAATCCACTGATAATATAATTCAACTGACCTTCTTCAAGTAAGAAAGCGTCATGCCCATAGGGTGATTTAAGCTCGTGATAGCTTACATCTATATTATTTGCTGTTAATGCCATTAAAATTTCCTTTGATTGTGCTGGAGGATACAGCCAGTCAGAATCCACTGAAATAACCAGAAATTTAGCCTTAACATCTTTTAAACCTTCAGCAAGGGATCCATTTTTTGTTAAATCAAAATAATCCATGGCTTTTGTTATATAGAGGTATGAATTTGCATCAAATCTCTTTACAAAAGATTCTCCTTGATAGTGAAGGTAGCTTTCAACTTGAAAATCTAGGGAAAAATCGAAGCTGTATTTTTCTTTATCTTGAAGTCTTCTGCCGAATTTTTGATACATTGATTCATAACTAAGATATGTTATGTGTCCTATCATCCTGGCAAGACTTAATCCGTCCTTAGGAATTTCTCCAGAATAATAAGAACCGTTGTTCCATTTTGGATCGGATATTATTGCCTGTCTACCTACTTCATTAAATGCAATTTGTTGTGGGGCAGAATTAGCTGCTGTAGCTATTGGGATTGCCAATCGTACCATGTCAGGATAAGAAACACACCATTGAAGAACTTGCATTCCTCCCATCGAACCTCCAACAACTGCAAAAAGTTGATTAATGCCCAAATGATCTATCAACTTTTTTTGAGCATTTACCATATCAAAAATAGTAATTATTGGAAAATCCAATCCATAAGGTTTGTCAGTTATAGGATTGATTGAAGAAGGACCAGTTGAGCCTTTACAGCCACCAATAACATTAGAACAGATTATAAAATATTTTTCTGTATCCAAACATTTTCCAGGGCCAATTATGGTTTCCCACCATCCTGGTTTTCTGTCTCCTTCATGCCATCCAGCGACATGTGCATCTCCAGAAAGGGCATGGCAGACCAAAATAGCATTACTTTTTTCTTTATTTAATTTACCGTAGGTTTCATAGGCTATTGTGGCTTTTTTAAGCCTGCCTCCACCTTCCAGCATTAAATCATCCGAAAGATTATAATACTGCGTATCTACAAGCCCCACTGATTCTTTTTTCATTTTCCTAAATCCCATAGTTTTTGTTAAGTCTCGTTTCATTATTAGATTTTTGGGCAAATAATGAAAGTTTTCAACTATATTTTGGATAATGCCTGATCTATATCTGCTATAATATCTTCAACGTTTTCAAGACCAATGGAAAGCCTTACAAAGTCTTCTGTAACACCAGTTTGGACCTGTTCTTCCAGTGTAAGTTGTTGGTGGGTTGTTGAAGCAGGGTGTATTACCAGACTTTTTGCATCCCCAATGTTTGCAAGATGCGAAAGAAGTTTGGTGTTTTCAATGAATTTTTTACCGGCTTCAAGTCCTCCTTTAATACCAAATCCAATTAAAGCCCCGTATCCACCTTTTAAATATTTAGCTGCTAGTTCATGAGCAGAATCATCTTCAAATCCAGGGTAAGTTATCCAGTTTACTGACGGGTGATTTTTTAAGAATTTTGCAACTTCAAATGCATTTTCTGAATGTTTTTTAACCCTTAAATCCAGTGTTTCAAGACCTTGTAAGAACATGAACCCATTGAATGGACTTAAAGCTGCCCCTAAGTCACGGAGTAGTCTCACCCGTGCTCTTATTGTGTATGCAATATTACCCAATTCCGGGAAATCTCCGAATACTTCCCAATAATTTAAGCCATGATAACTTGGATCTGGTTCTGTAAACACAGGGAAGTTTCCATTACCCCAATTGAAGTTTCCAGAATCAACTATTACTCCTCCAATGGATGTACCGTGTCCTCCTATGAATTTTGTTGCAGAAAGTGTTGTTATATCTACTCCATATTCGATAGGCTTTACAAGTCCTACTCCTGTTGTATTATCAACTACAAATGGAATTCCATTATCATGAGCAATTTCTGCAATTCCTTCATAATCAGGTACGTCTAACTTTGGATTACCTATTGATTCAGCGAAAATAGCCTTTGTTTTGTCTGTAATTGCATTTTCAAATGCTTTCAGATTTGTTGATTCTACAAAATTCACTTTTCGGCCTAATTCAGGGAATGTATAATTAAATAGCTGATAAGTTCCACCGTAAAGGTTATTTGCAGAAACTATTTCGTCTCCAGGTAAACTAAGGTTTAATAGCGCATATGTATTTGCAGCTTGCCCAGAAGCCACAGCTAAAGCACTATTTCCTCCTTCAATGGCCGCTATTCTTTTTTCAAAAACATCGTTAGTAGGATTCATTATACGAGTATAAATATTTCCAAACTCTTTCAAGGCAAAAAGATTTGCCGCATGTTCCGTATCATTAAAAACATAGGATGATGTCTGATAAATGGGCACAGCCCTTGCTCCTGTTGCCGGATCAGGTTCTTCCTGTCCTACGTGCAATCCCAATGTACTTAATCCATATTCTTTCTTCTTTTCTTCGGTCATTTTTTTTCCCTCCAATAAATTCGTTTTATTGGCATCCTCCAGCCCATAGATTTTAATATCATGCTTGACTCATTTTACAATTTTAATTTATGTTTAAAAGTTATAAAAGAGCATTTCAAGCATTTTTAATCTATGAAAAATATTATTAATGTATTGTATAACAATTGTTATATTTATATACTAATTTCCTCTTATTTAAAGTTTACCCAAATGAACTACTTCTCCATTTAAAATAATTCCGGACATTCTCGTTACTTCTTTATCTGCAAAAAATAAATTTATGATAATTAACAATAATAACAATTAGTTGAGTAAACTATATATATAACAATTGTTAACTTAGTATATATCTATTTTGCCGAGATGACCGAGAGGCGAGGTGCATGGCTGCAAACCATGATACTTGGGTTCAAATCCCAATCTCGGCCTTCAACCGCACAAAAATTCTTTGAATTTTTGGCGCATGCGAAACTAAAGTTTCTCTGCACCAAACATAGAATTTTTGAGTGCCCCGAAAATCAAATATTTTCGAGGGCTTTTTTCAAGAAAAAGTGAGGCTAAAATCAAATACCTTTTCAATCTCATTATACAAATTACTAATTATAATTTATTTAAGAATTATTTAAATCAAATTTTTGAGTTTGATGCCCTATGCTGAAAGTATACAACACCATGACCCATAAAAAAGAAGAGTTCAAATCTATAAACAAAAATAGAATTAAAATGTTTGTATGCGGGCCAACAGTTTACGATAAATCACATATAGGACACGGGAGAACATATATTGCTTTTGATGTTATAGCAAGATATCTTAAATACAAAGGATACAGTGTTTTTTATCTGCAAAATATCACAGATATCGATGATAAAATAATTAAAAGGGCAAATGAAATTGGAGTTGAACCATTAAAGCTTGCCAAGGAATTTGAAGAACTCTATTTCCATGATATGGAACTATTAAATGTAAATAACGTTAATTTTTATGCAAGGGCAATAGAACACCTTGATGAAATCATTAATCAAATTCAAACACTTATTGATAAAAAATTTGCTTATGAAACTTCTACTGGAGTTTATTTTGATGAATCTCGTTTTGAAGACTTTGGAAAACTCTCGAATAGAAATATTGAAGATTTAAACGTTCATAGAGTCAATCCCGATAAAACAAAAAGAAATCATGGAGATTTTGCGCTATGGAAAAAAAGAGATGATGGACCATCCTGGGACTCCCCGTGGGGACCTGGAAGGCCAGGATGGCATATTGAAGATACTGCAATAACTGAAACCTATTTTGGAGGTCAGTTTGATATTCACGGCGGAGGATTAGATCTTATTTTCCCTCATCACGAGGCAGAAATTGCTCAAATGGAATCTGCAACAGGTAAAAAACCAATGGTGAAGTACTGGTTGCATACAGGTTTTTTGAACGTCAGCGGAGAGAAAATGTCCAAATCACTTGGAAATTTCATCACAATTAAAGAGTTGCTTGAGGAGTATGACCCTCAAGTATTTAGATTTTTTGTTCTTTCAACTCACTACAGAAGTCCCATTGATTTTAGCGACGAATCACTTCAACAGTCACAAAACAGCCTTAAAAGGATTCATAAACTAATGGAAACTATTGATGGAATCTTAAAAGCAGATATAGCTGAAAACCACGAAGCTGATGAAAAATATTTTAAAATATTAGAAAATACTAAAGAAGAATTCTTAGATGCAATGGATAATGACTTTAATACGCCTATTGCACTTTCAGTACTTTTCAATTTTATAAGAGACATAAATAAAGGCATAAATGAAGGAAAAATCCCCAAAAATATGTTTAAAGAAATAAAAGAATTGTTTAATGAATTTGGAGATATTTTAGGACTTAATTTTTCAGTTGAATCCCGTAATAACGATTTAACAGAAGAATTACTCAATATACTCATTGATGTAAGGAAAAAGCTCCGTGAAAATAAGAATTATGAGCTTGCAGATGAAATAAGAAGCATGTTACGTGATGCTGGTATCCATTTAGAGGATAAATAATAATATCAATTATATACAATAATCCTGTTTCGAACCTCTTTCAGAACCCATACAAGCATTACAACTTCCAGGGATGTTATCTTTCTCTTTATGCAATTGACATAAAATTTCTTCTGCTTTAACGTTTTTACATATCTCACAAATTCTGCGGATCATGCCACCTTGTTCCATCCTTTGTTCTTTAAGATCTAATGCAAAATCCTTAATCATGCTCATCGTATGTTCATCAAACTTAATTCCATGCCCTCTTTTATCACTTATATACTGTGAAACTGCAGGTTGAGTTATATCCAGTAATTCAGAAATTTCTTTTTGCTTCATACCCAAACTAAGAAGTTCTTTGGCTAATTCAGATCGTATGGTTGGAATTACGTACCATACAACTATTTCACATGGTGGTCTCACTTTATCACGCCCGTTTAATTGTAATATTAAAATTTAGTTGATTATTTCCATTTTCCCTATGAATGAAAATTGATAATATTTAATTTGATATTGCATTTAAATAAATATAACCCCTGTTATATTATATTTTTCCAGCCTAATATTTTTATGTGAAATATTTAATTAGTTACGTTTATTTTTATTTTAACTATCCAAAAATAATAGGATCACATTTTCAGGGCAGTAACCTACCTGAAAAAATAAATAATTACAAACTAGATGCCTGCACCTTCAGAAAATATTTCTTCAATCTCTGATTTTCTATTAAATAATTCATCCATCTTTATAGTAGTTGTAGATATTCCTAATGCTCTAATTTGTTCTTCCATTTCATCCTGCCGCTGCAAAAGAAGTGTAATTACTTCTGCAACAGGATCAGGTAATTCTCCATGATCTAAATCTATAGCGCATTTACGTTCTTCTTTGACGTTTCTTCCAGGTATTCCCACTATTGTAGACCCTCTCGGGGCGGATTTTAAGACCACAGACCCTGCACCAACCTTAGAACAGTCTCCTATTTCAATATTACCTATAATTTTAGCTCCTGAGCCTATTACAACTCCACTACCAACGCTTGGATGTCTTTTTTTCTTTTCAAGACTTGTACCTCCAAGAACAACTCCCTGATAAATCAAAACATCATCACCAACTTCTGCAGTTTCACCAATGACAACACCCATTCCATGGTCGATAAACACTCTTTTTCCGATTGTTGCACCTGGATGTATCTCTATTCCTGTAATAAAGCGAGCCATGGCAGATATAAAGTTAGCCGTTAATAAATGATTGCGAACCCAAAACCAGTGTGCTATAATATAAAGCCAAATAGCATGAAGACCCGGATAGGTTAAAATTACACCTAATTTATTCCTTGCAGCAGGATCCCTCAAAAGAACCATTTCAATATCTTCCCTAATCCTTTTAAACATGATATTTGCCTCCTATAAATGTTTAAATAAAAATAGAATATATTTAATGCAATTATATGCATGTAAATATGTTTCTATTCCTTTTTTTATATTCTTGGGAATATTGTTTCATCGTATGGCTTATAAATTTCTTCAAATACCCATTCAACACTCAGATACCTTTCTCCAGTATCAGGAAGTACTACAACTATTCTTTTACCTTCATTTTCTTCTCTTTTAGCCAGTTGAATGGCGGCAAATGTTGCAGCGCCTGATGAAATCCCTGCAAGTATTCCTTCTTCTCTTGCAAGCCTTAATAAAGTTTTACCTGCATCTTCATCCTTAACCTGGATGATCTCATCAATCAAATCAGTTCTAAGGACATCAGGGACAAATCCTGCACCAATACCCTGTATTTTATGGGGTCCTTTTGCTCCTCCAGACAACACTGGTGAAGTTATAGGTTCAACTGCAACTGCTTTGAAATTAGGATTTCTTTCTTTAAGTACTTCAGCAATCCCTGTCAGTGTTCCCCCAGTACCTACACCCGAAACTAAAATATCCACTTTACCTTCCGTATCTCTCCAAATTTCTTCTGCAGTGGTTTCTCTGTGTATTTTTGGGTTTGCAGGATTTTTAAATTGCTGTGGCATTACAGCATTTGGAATTTCTTCTGCAAGTTGTTCTGCCTTTTCTATCGCGCCAGGCATGCCGTTTGCACCAGGAGTAAGTACTATTTCTGCTCCAAAAGCTGCTAAAAGCTTTCTACGTTCAATAGACATTGTGTCAGGCATGGTTAATATCAGTTTGTAACCTTTAGCTGCCGCTACAAATGCTAAAGCAATTCCTGTGTTCCCGCTTGTAGGTTCAATTAAAACTGAGTCTTCTTTTATGACCCCCAATTCTTCCCCTGTTTCAATCAATGAAACTCCGATCCTATCCTTTACACTCCCCAAAGGGTTAAAAGATTCGAGTTTTGCCACAATCTCTGCATTTAGTCCTTTTGTAATTTTGTTTAATCTTACAAGTGGAGTATTACCTATCAATTCTGTTGTATCGTTAGCTATTCCTCTTGTTAGTTCTGGTATCTTTACCATTTTTCTCACCTTATTTTTTTTATTGCTTTTTGTATTTATAACTATAGTTATATAACAATGTTATACATAATATTCATTTTTTAGATAGAGGATGCCACAATATAACTATAGTTATATTTTTTTAATATTGAACATAATATAAATACTTAACGATCGTTATATAACTTTAAAAAAAATAATTTTAAGATAAGAAATTTTTATTCCTCTTTTTCTTCTTGCATTAACTCATAAACTTTCTTAATAGCGTCTTCTATCAACATTGGTATGATTATAGGTTGAATTCCATGTGCTATAAGTCTATCAGCTGCTCCAGGCCCTACTTGACTTACAAGAACGCCTTCAACATCTGAAATTAATTCAATAGCATCTTCAGTAGTACTTTCACCAGTTGGGTTGCATGAAGGAACATTATCTCGACGTTCTAAAAATTCATAACTGCCATCCTCTTTAATTTTAACTATTAAAAACTGCTTTGCTCTTCCAAAATGCTGATTTACAAACTTTCCATCACTGCTTGCGATTGCTACTTTAGTCGATATAAAAATCACCCCTAACTCCATTATATATTCTATATTCAACTTAATAAAAAATCAATTGATCATCCACAAATCGTATCTTGATTAAAAAACATATTATAACATATAATTTCATTTGAATTAAGAAAAATGTGGTGATTCTGTGTCCGAAATAAAAGTCAATGTAAAGGGCGAAACATGCCCTGTACCCTTAGTAGAATTTCGAAAAGCTTTAAAAAAGGCAGATAAGGGAGATTTAGTGGAAGTTACGGGAACTCATCCTGCTTCCAAAAAGGAAATTCCAATGGCAGTAGATGCATTAGGCTCTGAATTAGTAGATGTTCAGGAAAAAGAAGGAGTTTGGAAAATAAAAATCCGTAAATGAGGTGGGAAAATGACTGATAAAGCCACTATTATAGTTCACAGTGGAGATATGGACAAAATATACAGCGCACTTATAGTTGCTAACGGAGCACTTTCTATGGGGATGGAAGCCTCACTTTACTTCACTTTCTGGGGACTTCAACGTCTTCAAAAAGGCGGATTGGAGAAAGGCCCCTTATCTAAAATGAATTTTCTGGGTTTAGGTAAATGGATGATTAAAAGCAGAATGAAAAAAGCCAATGTAGTATCCCTAGAAAGACTTATAAATGATTACAAAGAGCTTGGAGGAAAAATAATAGCCTGTGAAATGACCATGGAAATAATGGGAGTTAAAAAAGAAGACCTCCAGCAAGATTTAATCGACGAATACGGTGCAGTAGGTACATATATACAGGAAGCTCGAGATTCAAAAATAACTCTGTTTATATAGGTGGTGAACTCATGAATGACAAATACATTTATCTGGACAACGCATCATCTTCTAAAATGGATGAAAGCGTCTTAGAAGAAATGAAAACCTACTTTTTCGATGTTTATGCCGTTGCAACTTCAGATTTTGGATATTCTTTGGGTGTAGAAGCAAG
Organism: Methanobacterium sp.; assembly: GCA_016222945.1. NCBI lineage: Archaea > Methanobacteriati > Methanobacteriota > Methanobacteria > Methanobacteriales > Methanobacteriaceae > Methanobacterium > Methanobacterium sp. Next base: position 45,288 of record JACRPY010000003.1, read on the forward strand.
AGAAGCATTAGAAAGTAGCAGGGAAATTATTGCCAGTTCGTTAGGAGCATCAGCAAAAGAATTTATTTTTACATCAGGCAGTGCAGAATCAAATAATATGGCTTTAAAAGGAGTAGCAGATGCTCTTGGTGATAAAAAAGGTAAACACATAATAATATCTAAAATTGAAGATTTTCCTGTTTTAAACAGCGCCAAATATCTGGAAAAACAGGGTTTTGAAGTAACTTACCTTGATGTAGATGAATATGGCATTGTAGATCCCAAAGATTTAAAGGCCAAAATTACGCCAGAAACTATTTTAGTTTCCATTCAACATGCAAATCAAGAAATAGGAACTATACAGGATATTGAAGCAATTGGAAAAGTTTGCAAAGAAAAAAAAGTCCTGTTTCACACTGATGCCACACACACATTTACCAGAGTACCTTTAGATGTTAAAAAAGTACATGTAGATTTGATCTCCGTATCAGCACATACCATACACGGCCCTAACGGCGTGGGAGGCATATACATCCGTAAAGGCACCCCTATCAAAAAATGGCTTGACGGAGGATTTCAGGAATTCAACATGCGCGGAGGAGTTGAAAATGTTGCTGGAGCAGTTGGATTTGCTAAAGCTGTTGAATTAGTAACTGATGAAGAAAATAAACGGCTTCAAAATATTCGAGACCATTTAATTGATAGGATTTTAGCGGAAGTGCCTCAAACAGTTCTAAATGGACATAGATCAAAGAGAATACCTCAAAATGCTAATATTACATTCGAGTACGTTGAAGGAGAATCCATTACCTTACATTTAGATATGCGTGGTTTTGCCGTGAGCACCGGTTCATCATGTTTTAGTCGAACTTTAGAGGCCAGCCATGTTATACTGGCTGCAACTGGAGATTCTGAAAGAGCTCATGGATCAATTAGATTTACTTTCGGACGTTTCAACACCATTGAGGATGCTGATTCGGTTGCAGATGCGATAGGTAATGTTGTGGAGAATTTAAGGAAAATTAGCCCATTGGGAATGAAATAAATTTGAATAATTAAATCAAAAGAGAATCTGGATAAAAAAAAGAGATAATATAATATATCTGAGTAATTAATCCACTTTTGATCCAGCATCAGGGCCAGGTTTAACTGAATAAATCTCTTCAACCTTAAAAATAATTGCCGCTTTTGCTGGAAGTTTACTCATTACACTTTTTGCCCAGTCTACTGCTTCATCAAACAACTTTCCAGAATTATGAATCTCAACTGTGCCTTTAAACTGGTATGGACAGGATGTAGCATCTCTTGGTACTAAACTTGCTTTAGGATTGTTTTCAAGGTTCTCACGGGTTTTATTCATATAGTTATCTACAATCAGGATTGTTTTATTATCTATAGGTCTTGCAAATCCAATTGGAACGACATTAGGCACTCCGTCTTTAGTTGCAGTTGCAAGAAAAATTAAGTGGTCCTTTTCAACCGATTCCATCATTTCTTCAGTCATTACCATATTTTTCACCGTTAATATTTGTAACAATGGTTAATATATAATATTTTTGCAATAATTTTCAATTTTTTCTAAATTGAATAATTGAATGGATCAATTAGCAAAATTTATAACATGATTATAACAATAGTTATATAATTGAAATGACAAGCCTAAATAATGATCTATAAAAAGTAAATTAAATTATTTAAAAATTAAATAATTCAGGAGATATATTATGGTAAAAATTAAATTTTTAGCGCGTTTTAGAGATATCACAGGGGAAAGATCCATAAACATCGACCACAACGGAAATATTACAGATTTAATCAATATTCTAACTCAAAAATATGGAAACGAATTTAAAGATGCTTTATTTGATAAAAATGGTGAATTAAGAGATTATATGAAAATTCTCGTTAATGGAGAAGATGCTCAATCTGGAGGGAGCCTTGAAAGCATGTTAAACGATTCTGATGAAGTTGTAATCTTCCAGACCATTGCTGGGGGTTAGAACGCCCCAATTTTTTTATTTTATTTAATATAACAATTGTTAATTTATAATAGAAAGAGGAGGAATTAAAATGCGCATAGGTTACCTTTCAACAATATATCATACTTCATTTATCCTAAAAAATTATCCTTCTAAACATTTAAAGGATTACAATTTAGAATGGTCTTTATTTGCAACAGGGCCTGCAATGATAGAAGGATTCGAATCTGGAGACATTGATGTGAGTTATATAGGCATTCCCCCCGTTATGATAGGGATTGAAAATGGCTTAAAAATTAAATGTATCGGAGGAGGACATATAGAAGGCACTGTAATGGTGTCACCTACATCCTACAAATCTTTTGATGAATTAGGAAGCATGGATGCTGTTTTAAATCAGTTTGAAGGTAAAACTATTGGAACTCCAACCCACGGCTGTATTCACGATGTAATCATACGTGAAATTACCAAAGATTATGATATACACATTAAAAATTTCACATGGGCTGATTTTATCTTGGATGCAATTGAAGAAGGAGAAATTGCCGCAGGCATTGGAACTCCATCCCTTAAAACAGTTATTTCAAATAGATTTGATTCTAAAATTGTAATTCCACCAAACCAACTTTGGCCTTATAATCCAAGCTATGGAATAACAGTAAAAGAAGAATTAATTGATAAATCACCAGAATTTATAACAAATTTCTTAAAGGCCCATGAAGATGCATGTAATTTAATTAGATTACACCCCGAAAAAGCAGCAGAAAAAGCTTTAAAAGAAATTGAAATTATTGATAAAGATTTTGTGCTAGATACATATAAAATATCTCCAAAATACTGTGCAAGCATTCCAAAGGAGTATATTGAATCTGCACTAAAATTTATTCCTGTTTTGAGAAGTTTAGGTTATATGAAAAAGAATTTAAAAGAAAAAGATATTTTTGACACTGAATTTATTGAAAAAATCCATCCAGAGCCAGCGCATTATTAGTTGATTTTAAAAATGATATACTTCCAAAAAAAGTTCCTATTTTTATTTCTAAGTAAAATTCAAACTATAAATCTTTAGAAGACGCTTTATATAAAACTGCTTCAAGCTTATCAAGAGCATTACTAACTTGTTTATCAAATTCATAGAATTTATTGGCTAATCCCCTAAAGTAGGGTGCATAAACCTTATAATACATCAATCTATCTGGATCTATGCTGTTTTTTAGAAGTTCTGACCTGATTTCCTGCACTTTTTCTTGGATACTTGGATAAATTATGTCATCAGGATATTCACCTAAAAATATTCCATCAGCACCATTTTCAAATGCATATATAATATGTTTTGGCATTAAACGGTTTATTGATGAGATTCTGATAATTCGAACTGATTCTGGGTAGGATATTCTGTTTATTCCAATATTATCAGAGGCCACATAACCTATATAATCAACAAACGCCAGTATTCTCCGTTCACCATCTTTTTTATCCTTTAATATACCTGAGATTGTGGCAAATATCTGGCTGTCTGTTTGACCCATAATCTCAACTGCTTCATGCTTACATTTGGATATACATACTCCACAGCCGTTACATGCAATAGGATCAACTGATATACGTTCATCATGCATATAAATAGCCTTATATGTACATGCATCCACACAATCCCTACACATTTTGCATTTAGATGGATCAACCACAGCAATTGTTGGTTCTATTTCTAATCCTCCATTCATAATCTCTGAAACTTTAGATGCAGCTGCATTTGCCTGAGAAACACTATCAGTAATATCTTTAGGCCCCTGTGCAGTTCCACAAACATAAATTCCTTCTATATCAGTACTTACAGGTTTTATTTTAGAATGCTTCTCTTTTACGAAGAGATCTTCAGTAAGACCCACATTCAATGTCTCTGCTACACTTAAAGTACCTTCTGATGGTTCCATTGCCTCAGATAAAACAACCATGTCCGTTTCTATTTCCAGTTGTTCGCCTCGAAGAGTATCCTCTACTCTTACAACAATATTTTCTCCATTCCTTGATATATCTCCAGGCCTTCCCCTTATTAAATTAATTTCCTTTGATTGCACGTATCTAAAGTAATTTTCATACATTCCAGGTGTCCTCATATCTGTATAACAGATAACTATTTCTGTTTCAGGATAATAATGCCTTATAAAGCTTGCATGTTTTAATGCAACCATACAGCAAATTTTTGAGCAGTATCGTTTTCCTTCTGGTTTTTCATCCCTTGAACCCGCGCATTGTACCATTACCACTCTTCTAGGGATTTCACCATTGGAAGGCCGTAGAAGCTTACCATTTGTAGGGCCATTAACTCCCATTATCCTTGCAAGCTCCATTTGAGTTATCACATCATCATATCTTTCATATCCATACTCTGGACGTTTTTTAAGGTCAAATCCTTTATGTCCTGTTGCTATAACCACAGAACCAACGTTTAAAGGTATTATTTCACCTTTCATTGAAAGATCAATAGCATCCATTGTACAGACTTTTTGGCATTTACCACATTTAATACAGTGTTTTTCATCAATTGTGTAAACATCAGGCACTGATTGAGGGAACGGCTTATAAATAGCCTTTCTCATCATCAATTTTTCATTCCATTCATTGGGAACTTCTACTGGACAAACTTCTGCACAGTTACCACATGCAATACACCTATCTTCTTTAACATACCGTGGTTTCCTCTCAACAAGTAAATTAAAGTTTCCAGATCTTCTTTTTGATGATTTAAGCTCTGCATTAGTTATAATATTGATATTTTTATGCTGTACAGCCTCGTTTATTAATGGATTAAATAAGCATAATGCACACTCTTCTGCAAGCTTTTCTGGGGAGAATACTTTACCTATTTTTATCATGTTACCCCCAACAGTAGGCTTTTCTTCAATAATATCCACTTTTATACCTTGTTTAGCAAGGGAAAGTGCTACAGTTATTCCTGAAATTCCCCCGCCAATTACAGCCGCATGTTTTTTGGTCTTCCGGACAATAGCATCCAATGGACGAGCATATTTAACCCTTTCAACAGCCGCGTTTGTCAAGGATATAGCTTTATCTGTTGCTTTATCCGTATCAGAATGTACCCATGAACACTGCTCCCTTAAATTAGCCATCTCCAACAAATAAGGATTTAGAGGAGCTACATGATTTCTAAAGGTTTTTTCATGAGTAATAGGCGAACAAGCACCGATAACAACTCGATCCAATCCTTCTTCAAGTATGATGTCCCTAATATTCTTTTGACATTTTATAGAACAAAGATTTTCAAATTCTTTCACTACTTTAGCGTCGACTGAAGAACGAAGTTTTTCCATATCTACTGTGTCCGAAATATTTCCTCCACAGCGACATAAAAAAACACCGATATCTATACTGCTTTTTGGCGCATATCTTGAGAAAGGATAGTTATTCACTTTATTACCTCATAATAATTGATTTGTGATCTATTTTTTTTGAACTTTTTTGATCAACCACTCAAAAATTCGTAGAATTTTTGGTGCTTACAAAACTCTCAGTTTTGTAGCCGCAAAAAACTTCGTTTTTTGCATGCCCCGAAAACGGTGTTTTCGAGGGCTTTTTTTTAAAAGGTTGCCTTATAAACATGGGTTAATCTGCTTTATTTTCTTTAAAATAGGATCTACAGGAACTGTATGTGTTTGAACCCCAACTACTTTGTAAGGGTCAGCTCCAAGGGCAAGGGCCACAAATTGGGAAATATTAAGACAAATTATATTAAATTCTGTGTCTAATGATTTTCCAATGGATTTCTGGTTCCTATCAAACTGCATCTGACAATTAGGGCACATATGAAGCAAAATATCAACATCATGCTCTTTTAAACTTAGAAGTTTTTCAGCAGTCACAGAAAATGATAACTCTTTGTTCATATAACGTTGCCTGAAACCGTTGCCACAGGTACTGGTTTTACGGTCATACCAGTCTACGGTTTCTACACCGCATGCTTTTGCAAGAGTCTCTATAACCATTGGATCTCTTGCATTTCCAATAGTGTCTTTATGATGGACTTTGCAGTAGTGACATGCGTGATGAGCAGCCACTTTAAAGCCAGATAAATCCATTTCCACTAAATTTTCAATTTCTTCTGCTTTATTATAAATGATTTCAGCTGTATGGAAAATATTATTCCTTGAATCCATATCATCTGCATCATATTTTAAATCAGGCAAATTTGAATCTTCAAAAATCTTATTTACTTTTTCTCTTACATCTTCTCTATTATTTAAGATATTACAGGATTTTTTAAGTATAGCATAGCATGTTGCACATAATGTTGCTATATTTTTATGTTCTTCCTCTCTTGCAACCTGAAAATTTCTTGCTGCAAGCGCAGTAGTAGAAAACTGGTCAAATAAGTCAGCATAATGTCCTAAACCTGTGCAACAGGACTGCCGTTCACTTATGATATATTCCACTCCTAATTTGTCAAAGATAAATTTTGTAGATGATTCCACCCCGGGATATTCCACATTTACAAGGCAGCTTTTAAAGATTAGTATGTCTTTATCTGGTATTTTCTTCATCTTTGCACCGCTTTATCTTATTTAGCCTATTTTTAAATCCAGTTTTATCTAAAATTTTGTTAATTTCATTTATGTCCTTTTCTGGCAGGAACATGGACCCTAAATCTAAATTTTCTCTTATATCCTCAATATCTACTTTTAATTGAAGCCATTCCTTCCCAAAATCTTTTACTATTTCATCGAAGAAATCTGAGGGGATAGAACCAAGCCCCAATTCCAGGAAACTTTCACCGTAAGCTGAAAATAAGGCAATTTTAAGTTTTCCTTTTCCATTATCAATTGATTTTTGCCTTATTATTTGATTTATCTCACATGGACTATTATTTACAGGACATACACTGTGGCAAGTATAGCAATAAAAGCAATCCCAAATTATATCATCTGAAATTAGATTTTCATCTTTATCAAGTACTCTTTTAACTAATTCTCGTGGGTCATAGTCTGTGTGCCTTGCCGCAGGACAGACTGACGTACACATCCCGCATTGGATGCATTTAAGAATTCCAAGATTTTCTGATGCCTTTAAATCATTAATCACGCTTTCAGCGAGTTTAAAGGTGTTTTCACCTATTTTAAGAGTATTCATCTTGATTGTACCCCATATGTCTAATTAAATAATCAATTTAAAAAAATTTGATATTATAATAATTGCTCCTTTTAGTATATAAACTAAAATCAATACATCCCATAACTTGTCAGTTCAGTGCTTTAAGATGTTATGTTCCTATATATCTTGCATAAATTGATCTTGCAACTTTTTCATCGTTAGTTCCTTTAATTATTGCTCTTCCATCTCTAAAAACGGATATTTCATATTTATCTATCTTAAAAAGTAGTATGAAGTCTGCACATTTAGTACTGCCTAAATGTTCCAAGTTAGATGCCAATTCATGTAAATTTATTTCTTTTGCATTTGCAGGAGTTATTTGAATTGCATTCCTGCCACAAAGTGACGATATAACATCTTTATCTTCTGCATTTAAATAATCAAAAGTTCCATCCACGCAGCACGCACATTCTTCATTTTTTCTAACAAGTATATTGTCAAATGAGTTGTTCCACGCATCATATACTATCAAATTGCTGTCATGTTCATTTACTGGCTTTAATTCTCCAAGAAGTATTTTTAAGGTTTCTGTACTTGCCATTGAACCCATTATCACAGTTAAAGTGTTTAATACTCCCATTGTGTCACAAGTTGGAAGTGATCCTGCTTTAGGAATGTTTGGGTAAAGGCATCGGATGCATGCAGCTCCAGGCAGGATATTCATAGTCATCCCCGACATTCCAATTGCACCTGTGTAAATCCATGGTATTTTTTCCCTTACACAAACATCATTTATAAGCATTCTTGTTTGAATATTGTCTGTTCCATCTAAAACCAGATCAACATCCTTTATTATTTCATCAATATTTGTATGATTTAAATCTTTGACAATAGGGATGATTTCTATGGTAGAATTAATAGATTCCAGTTTTCTGGTTGCAGCTATTGCTTTTGTTTCTCCTACATCACTTTCATCAAATAACATTTGTCTTTGCAGGTTGTTCAATTCCACAAAATCCCGGTCTAAAATGGATATTTTACCGATTCCTGCACGTGTAAGGTTGTTTGCAGCAACTGTTCCCAGTGCCCCGCACCCAATAATAATAACATGGCTTTGAGCTAGTTTTTCCTGACCTTCTTTGCCAATGTTTTGTAAAATCGCCTGCCTTGAGTATCTATCCTGCATTATTTAACCACCTTTATCATTTAAATAGGATTTAAGTTGCTATAATCATTAAAAAATTAAATTTTTGTTTTCTTTTTTAATTGTATATCCTGAACAATGTTATTAGCTAATTTTTTTGCAAGTGCAGTTATTGTGAGGATTGGTGGCCTGCCAGGAGCTTGGGGAATAACACTGGCATCTGCAATAAAAAGACCTTTAATTTCTGTTTCAAGGTTTTTATCTACCACTTTACCCATTGCAGCAGTTCCACCAGGATGTGCACCCCGTATATGTGTTGAAACTATAGATGATGGATCTACTCCAATTTCAACAAGTAACTTCTCACTTTTTTCGTATCCTTCCTTCAATAACCCTAGATCTCTTTCTGTAAGAGGTTTAGTAATAGTTTTATCCTCATTTAGTTTTCCGTTAGCTTCATCGGCTATTTTAATCATTATTCCAATGACATCCTCAGGATTTGCATTGAATCCTTTATTTTTTAAAAGCACTATTAATTGGTTTGAAAAATGGGGCGATAGGAAGTAGGGGCCAAATTCAGATTTAACACCCATTGGAATTTCTTTATTGAAATTTATATCCTTTATATATCCCCCAATAGTTATAAAAAGATCACAAAATAACCCTTCACCAACGTTTTCTGTAATTCCTGAATTTTTTAATATTTGAGGCGTGTTTAATGCTCCTGCAGCAAGTATAACTTTCTTAACTTTAAATTTCTTTATTTCATCTCCTGAAATACCTTCAATTCCTGTTAATTCTTTTTTATTGTGGTTTATTTTTGTAACAATGAAATCTGAAATGAGTGTTGCTCCATTTTCAAGAGCTTCATTTATAAAATGTGTTGCATCCCATTTTGCATTGATTTTACATCCATTGATACATAGCCCACATCCATCACACTTAGAAAAATCTATAAACTTAGGCATAGGCTCCATGAAAAACCCAATATTTTCTCCAGCATCAACAATTTTACAAGTTGCAGGTCCCATTAAATCAGCTGGAAATGGACTAACCTTTAAATCTGCACTTGCGTCTATGAGTTCCTTAAAGAGATCAATGCCATGGATTTTAAATTGATTTGTTGCAGAATTTGAATAACAATTACTACATGCATAACAAGCATTTGCAAGAGAAACAGGAGTAGTACCTCCTAAATCTTCAATATACATCAATTCTGCAGGATAGTTAAGAAATTCATAATTTTCTTTGTTTTCATTGATTAAATCTAATTTTAAATCCATTTGAATATTTTTAATATGATTTACTGATTTTCCCACAGGATAACGTTTCCCTTTCTCTAAAATTAGGACTTTAAGTCCTTTTTTTGATAATTCTCTTGCTACTGTTGCGCCTCCAGCGCCAGTTCCAATTATTGCTATATCATAAGTCATAAATTTCACTTTAAAGTTAATTAAAAAATATTATTACAATTGTTATATAACAATAGTTATTTAAATCTTTTTCTATCCCCAAAAAATAAGTATCAGCAAATCCAAAAAAATAATTAGATATCAATTACTTAAAATAACAATAAACAGATTTTATGCCGTGAAATTATGAATAACCATATAATAATACTTCTTATTTTAGTAAACCTTTTATTAATGCAAATACCCTCAGTATCTGCATGGAATTGGAATACACATGAAGAAATAGTAGCAATTAACTATTATTCATTACCTCCAGATATTCAGCAAAATTTAGATTTGTCTGCAATGAAAGATGGTGCTGAAGCTCCTGACTTTAAATTTTTTGATTTTAGTAATCATCGTTATCCAAATAGCTACAATAAAGCAAGTTATTGGCTAAATCAGGGGCAATATTATTATAAAACTGGAGATTATCATTATGCAAGTTATTGCTATGGAGTAGCATCACACTACATAACCGACAGCTTTTGCGCGCCTCATTGTGGGACTAACGATAATAAACTGTATCATGTATTATATGAAGCTGAAGCAAGTTTTTCTACACCCCAATACATCCAATCCACTGATGATTTAAGCTCATCACTTTATAACGGACGTGTAAATGGAGAAATATCTTGGAATGACTGGATGCAAACAAAAAATAGATCAAATATACAAAAACCCCTAAATCAAGCTACAAGCACATCTTACACTGCCATATATCAATCTATAATTGATTCATATTTTATAAATTGAAATAGATGCTATTTATTCTTTTTAATTATTTCTTTTAACTCATTAATCTCTGATAACATTTCATGGCGCATATCGTCCATTTTAGCCTTCATTTCCTCTAAATTTTTATCAGATTCTTCTTTAGAGTCCCTTTCAATCATTATAGATGCTAAAGATGCCGTTAAAATACTCATGAGGAACACACCTGCAATCATTATGATTGCACCTGTCATTCTACCTCCAACTGATTCCGGACTTATATCCCCATAGCCTACAGTTGTAATAGTGACTATAACATACCACAATGCATCATCATAACTGTCAACATCATCATTTATACCTCCCTCTAATAAAAAGAATGAAACCGTTCCTGCTGCAATTATAAACAGAAATATAACCGCCCCATGAACTACATTAGTTTTTTTAAGGAATTCCAGAATGTTTTTCTGGCCCTTTTTAAGAAGTACCAGGACTCTAAAAATCCTTATTAACCTTATAAATCTTATGAATCCCATATAATCTGCTGAAAGCAGAATTAAAAAATCTACAGGTATCATTGCAACTATATCAATCCAATTTTTGCGTATATAATGCAATTTCTTTTCTTCAGTCCTAATCTTAATTACAAATTCAAAAAATAACACTATACAAACAAAAAGGTCAAAATCTATTATTAAACTGACAGTTTGAGGAGGAATATTAATAAATGTAATTAGAATAAGCAGGAATAAGTCTGTGATTATTAAAATGATTATTATGGCCTCTAAAATCTTCCTAATCCTACTGTCTATGGGCCATATTGGTTTTAAAAGTCTATTCCATTTTGGATTCATATAATCAGTTTAAAATTATTATTTAAAGATATAATAAATACTATTTACTTTCTTCTCTTGCAAAAATACATTCTGCAGTTTCAATAAACTTTTTATTATCATTTTCTGCAGCATTTTTAATATTCTTTATAATATCAGAGAAGATTTTATCGACAACGACTTGAGTGAGGTCATTTACTATTTTTTCTTTACCATTCATATCTCCAAGCATTCTAAAAGCTTTTTGAGTCTCTTGAGTTCTGATTTCCTCAGCATTTCGTCTTATATTTGAAATAAGAGTTTCAACTTCAAGCCGCTTTAGGGAATTCTTAAGAAGTTGAAGCTCTTCTTCAATAATCTCCATTGCATCTTCAGCTTCAGATTCCCTCATTTTCCTATTTTTGTCAGCTATTCCCCTTAAATCATCAATATTAAATAATTTAACACCTAATTCTTTAACTTCATCTTCGATATCTCTTGGATTTGCAATATCTACCATTACCATTGTGCTAAGTTTTCCAGTAGAAACGGCATTTTTCACTTTATCATAGGTTAAAATAGGATGAGGGGCACCTGTAGCGCTTATTATAACATCTGCATCACTCATAGCTTCATCAAGCCTGTCAAAATGAATTGCAGAACCCCCAAGCTCTTTTGCAAGACATGTTGCCCGGTCATATGTCCTGTTTGCAACGACTATTGCTTTAAGGTGTTTTTCCACAAGAGCCTTGGCAACAAGGGTTCCCATTTTTCCAGCACCAATCACAAGAACTTTTTTACATTTAAGGTCACCATGAACTGATTCTGCAAGTTCTACTGCTGCAGAACCTATAGAGATAGATCCTTTGTTTATATTTGTTTTTTTCCGTACAGATTGCCCTACATGAATGGCTTTGGTAAAAATAGCGTTTAAAATATTGCCTGCATTTTTCTCAGAAAGGCTTTTCATTCTAGAATCTTTTATTTGTCCCAATATTTGATCTTCACCTATTATCATAGATTCTAAACCACATGAAAGCATTAAAAGGTGTTTCAAGGCATCGTCATCAGTTTCAACCACAAGATTCTTAAAATCAAGATCTTCAAAATAACATTCATCTAAAACTAAGTAGAGTTCAGCGCGATTACATGTTTTAATTTGAAGATACTCGTCAATAATATGTTTATTCTTTATTTTCTCGAATATTTCATCCATTTGGCGAGTATATTTCTCGATTGTGTTGATATCAGCAGTTTTATGGTCGATTCTGATGTTTAGAATCACTTTATTCCCTCCGCCTTTCTCTCAAAGTTTATAAGGACCTAAAAATTTAAATTCTGTTTTATATATTCTTTAGCGCCCTTTAAATTCCCTTCTTTTAAATATTTTTCTACATTTTCATCATTTAGAATTTCATATAGATAAGCTCTGCGCTTTTTTTGGTTATTGACATTCTCTTTTAAAATGTTTCGAGTGAAATTTTGAAGCTCTAATTGTAAAATATCTTCCTCTTTTATTACCTTTTGTATTTTTTTTCGTAACTCTTTGGCCATGAGAGGGCTTTTTCCACCAGTAAATATACATAACTGCACATCCCCTATAAAAAAAGAAGATGGAACAATCAGATTACCCTCATCAGGAAAATCAGCTCGGTTTAAAAGTTTATCCGACGCAAATTTTGCAGCCAATTCATTTAATTCCCTGTCATTTGTGGCCACAACAACAATATTAGACCATTCAACCCATTTTTCTAATTCTTCAAGGGGTTTAAACTCTGCCCCAATCTCAATAATGTCATTTGGAATCTTTTTTCCAATTATAATAACGTTAGCATCAGCATTTAAGAATCTCCGGGCTCTTCTGCTCCCGACCTCTCCTGCGCCAACAACCAAAACGTTTTTATTTTCCATCTGCAAGAAAAGAGGAGTCCAGCCCATTATAAAACTCCAAATAAATTAAAAATCATATTTCAAGGTTTTTCATCCTTAAAATCTTAGCAGCCATCCTTAAATCATTTCCACATTCTTTAAGAACGCTATTTGCTTCTTCTTCCGGAACATCGAATGCATCAACAAGTGCTTTTACTTCTTCCTCGTTTGATGATGTAGATGCACCAACAATCTCTTCTGATAACTGCTTTTTAAGCTCCATGTATTCTTCAACACTCATATCTACCTTTCTCATGACCATATCCCTTAATGGGCATGGTTTAGACGGTTTACAGCACCATACAAGTGAACCGAAACATGTGCCTTCTCCTTGACCTAATCTTGTTTTCCGGCCAAATTCTTCTTTTTTAGCTATATATTCTTGAGAACTGATATTAACCTCCTCAAGCGCATATATGATTGGGCAGGGCTTTACTGGTGGGCAACAAAATGTCAAAGCTCTTTTATCGCCGCCTCTGCATACGTGTGATGGTGAATTTTCCCATGCCATTATATTCCTCCAAATATTTCATATTTGGGGTTTTCGAACACTATGTGTTCGGAACATGCAAAAAACTTTGTTTTTTGCTGTCACAAAACTTTCAGTTTTGTAGACATCGAAAATCTCTGATTTTCAATTGTTCGAAAAATACGCAGTATTTTCCTCAACCTCAAAAAACTCTCGAAATCAAAGATTTCTGAGCACGAAAATCTCTGATTTTCGTTTGCTTTGTTTTTTGTGGTTCAAGAAATGCTGCGCATTTCCTTCAACCTCCAAATTATCTTCTAAATTGATTAATATTAAACTAGAAGAATATCAAAAATTTATTCTTCTGTAAGCATCTTTTTCTTTTCTGTTGGTGTCAAATCTTCCACTATGGATGCTGGATCTCCTATTCTAAGGATTTTTCCACCTCTCATGAGGGCTGCTCTATCACATACATCCAGTACGAAATCCATATCATGAGATATAATAAGGAAAGTTTGATTTAACTCGTCTCTCGCCTTTCTTATGGAATCTGTGACCTGTACTCTTGTTATTGGGTCCATTGTTCCAGTAGGTTCATCAAGAATGATAATATTTGGTTCTTTTATTAGAACCTGGGCTAATGCCACCCGGTGGCGTTCCCCTCCACTTAATTCATCAGGATATTTTTTAAGTAAGCTATCTGCATATTCCTCGTCAAATCCAACTGCTTTAAGCACGTATAATGCCTTCATTTTTGCAAATTCTGCAGGTAATTCCAGACTAATAGCCTCAGTTAGGTTACCTAATACATTTCTATGTGGATAAAGACTGTACTCTTGGTGAAGAATACCCAGATAAGGCTTTACTCTCCCTCTTCCTAAAGGGCCAGATTGAGTCATGTCTACCCAGTCATCTCCAAGTTTTACGGTAATTTTACCAGTACTTGGTTCTGTTAATCCGTATAAAATTCGTGAAAGAGTTGTTTTTCCTGCTCCACTTAATCCCACAATACCAAAAATCTCTCCTTCATCAACAACGAGGTCAATACCATCTACAGCCTTTACCACTCCCCTTTCTATAGAAAAGTAGTGTTTTTTGACATTTTCCATTTTGATCATTGGGCCGCCAGTCTGGTATTCTGCTCTTTTTTCTGGGAGAGGGACTTGCTCTAAGAATCGTTTTACAACTGCTTCAGGGTCACCTTCATCTACAATCTCACCCTTTTCAAGCCATATCACATTATCCGAAAGCTTTCTCATTACTTCTGGCCAGTGGGATGTTATAATCATTGTAGTGCCTTTTTCTTTTACACCTTCAAGCAGTGCGTGGTGTAACAATTCGGCTGTTTTTGGATCAAGTGTCCCTGTTGGTTCATCTGCAAGAAAGATCATAGGTTCCTTTGCAATTTGTCTTGCAAGCACAACTCTTTGTTTTTCCCCACCACTTAAATCTCGTGCAATATGAGTTATTCTGTGGGTCATTTGAGTCATTTCAAGAAGATCTATAGCTATATATGTGCTCTCTTCATCATCATGATTATCAATAGATTTTATTACATTGTCAATTACACTATCATCTTCATAGAGCGCAAATGTACGTTGAAGCATTATTGAAATTCTTCTTCTAATTGCTGCAAATACTTTTCTGTCAGTATCCCACAGATCAACACTTCTTGCTTCAAATTCCCCTCCACAAGCACATTTTTGACCCACTCTTGAAGGTGCATCAACTGAAAGACATTTTGGACATATTGCAATATTATAAATAATTTTACCGCTGTCTGGTTTGTATTCTTTCATTCCACGAAGCATGTTAATCAGTACAGACTTTCCAGCACCGCTTCTACCTAAAATACCCAGCACACTGCCCTCATCAATAGTTATATTCAAATCTTTTAAAATGGCAACGCCATTAAATGTTTTAGTGACATTTTTTAGTTCTATAAAAGACATGCGATCACCTTTTGAAATAAATTTGAGAATTTTTTATTATAATATAGTATTGAGGTTTATATTAAATTTTTATAGATCATATCATAGAAAGGTCAAATGGAATATTTCCTTTAAGTGCAGCTCGAGCTATAGATATCCCATCTGCCCCTGCAGAAATCATTTCACGCGCAGATTTAAGATCACGGAGTGAATTATTCCCTATCAAAAATATGTTAGTGTTTTCTTTGATAGATTTAATAACATCAAGATCTGCATGATTATATCCTGGTTTCATAGCATCTACATGCAGGTAATCAGCACCTGCTTCTTCAACAGCTTTTGCTACTTCAATATCATCCACATTTTCAATATTTGCTCTGATCTTAACTGAAACTTTGCTATGAGCATTATCAACTATCTTTTTTGTAAAATCATATAATTTTTCAGTTTCATATAAAAGCCCTTGTCCACAGCCAATATCTGTAATTTCAGGCTGCCTACAATGCGCATTTATTTCTAAAACATCAATATCCGTTATTTTTGATATTTCAATCATAGGATCTGGAGAAACGGATCTTAAATTAACTGAAACCATTCCATTCCATGATTTTTTAATCATTTTTGCTTCTTTTTTTATAGAAGACATTATTTCTTCTTCTTTTATATCAAACTCTGATCTGCCTCTTTGAATAATTTTATGGCCTGCAGCTATGGTTAATTTATCTGCATTATACCCTCCGAGGGTTACCATGTCAAATCCATAAGGAACAAGTTTCTTACAAAAGTTTCCATCAGTTATTCCCGCCATTGGCGCTAAAACTTCAATAGCATTCACTCCACATGATCATAAAAAACTTAAATAAACGTAATATCATTAAATATGCTGATAAAAAATATAGTTATAAATTTCACTCTTTCATAACATGGACAAGATCATAGGTAAATCCTCCCCTTATCTCCTCAAGAGCTAGATCTGCCAAATTAGCAGCTTTTTCAGCAGTTGGAGCTTTCCCTATGCCTGCTTTAAGTGCTATATTTGTCTCATCCTCAATTTCTTCAATTATTTTTAAAATACCTTCCGGTTTAAGTCCATTACAAGGAGACATGAAGTTATCTCCACCTATAAAGAATAAAAGTGATCCTTTTTCAATTAATTTTTTCATTAAAAAGTGCTGAACCCTATTTACAATAAAAGAAGTATCATAAGCTGGAATTATATCAGTTAAAGAATCAGTGATTCCATTTATATCAATATGGGCAATTTGAACAAAACTATCTTCTTTATTTACAAGACCATCAATAGCTAAAATTTCCTTTCTCTCTTCTTGTTGTGCCCCTCCGTAATTTTGAAGAGCTGCTGTAGCATCTCTTTGAGCTTCATACGGCGTTTCAGCTGCACCAACACCCATACTCACTGTAATAGGATATCTGTTACCTATTGATTTTTGAATTCTGAGGTGATCCTCTACATCAGTGTTATTAGTAACTGCAAGCATGTTATCAAAACGAGTGAAAAACACAAGCCCTCCCTTAGCTGCAAATTGCCTTTGAAGGTCAGCGTAAAGTTCTGCTTGTAAAATTTGAAGGTCTGCTTCGGCCCTTGGAGTCGGAGTGACAGTCCATGGACCATAATTATCAATTTGAATTAAAGTCATTTGTATCATACAATTTCACCCAAAATACATCTTGCCAACTTTACTTTATCATCAATTGTCTTCATGTTTGTGTTTGTTATAGTGACATTAGATATTAGTTTTTCTATTTCTTTCTCGGATCCCATATCCTCAACATCTATTATGAACTTGTCTAAAAAATCCTGATAAATTGTTGCTACGCCCTTACTGGATACTTCAAAGCCCATCGCTTCCATAAACTTTGCTGCAGGACCACTTACTGGTTTTGACCCAATTATAGGAGATACCGCAACAACATAAGCATCTTTAAGGGCTTTTTTAACTCCTTCAATTGAAAGTATAGGTCCTATAGATGTTATCGGATTAGAAGGCCCTATTAAAACCATATCCGACGATTCAATAGTATTTATTAAATCTGGAGAAGGTTCAACAGCATTGTAGATTATATCTTCCACTTCTGGCTCTGCTCTTTTTTCCACCAGAAACTTATGGAAGCTCATTTCTCCTTCGTCTGTTATGATCTTGATATGTGATTGCTCATCACTCATGGGAACGATCTTGGATTTAATGCCTAAATTCTTTCTTTGGAGGTTAATAACCTTAGAAAGAGCATATTTCCCCATTAAGATTGTTTTCTGGATTTTTATGGCACGATCTTTATCTCCGATTCTTAAAATTTCATCATGCCCGATTTTTTTTAAGGTTTCATGAGTTATAAATGTATCATCCTTTATGCCATACCATGTGTCTTCATTTATCATCCCAGAAAGAGTGTACATCACAGTGTCTACATCTGGTGCTATATAGTTTCCAGATATATATGTATTTTCTACTGTATTTACAATTATATTCAGATCATCTGGATCAATTATTTCCAGCATTCCCTGAATTAATTTTGGTGTTCCTGTTCCACCAGAAAGTACTGATATCATATAACTCCTCTCTTAAGTACCATATATCCCAAAACAGATTTTAATTGCAAAAAATCATATATTATATAGTTTATCGGAATACATCATATTCTTTAGGCCTTATTAGATCATTAATGGTTGCATTCTTATTTTTTAAGTCTTTAATGTAATTTACGCCTTTTATTAAAACTACAGGTATTCCCTCATCTGCTTGACCCATAACAATTGACGCTGCAGAAGCTAACTCATCTGCAACCGCAATACTTGTGGTTTGAAGCTCCCGACCATATAAATCCTTCTCACATTTTCTATCCCACAACGGATTCATTCCAGAAATTCCAATTGCTGTCCCAATGGCTCCTTCTCTAAATGCTCTTCCTTGAGTATCAGATATTATAACAACTACCTCTTTATTTGTTGTTTTTTCTATTTTTTCCCTTATAAAATGAGCACTTTGATCTGGATCATCAGGAATTGGAGTCGCCATACCATTATCAACATTTGATTCATCTATACCTGCATTTGCACAGACAAATCCATGTTTTGTCTCAGAAATTATAAAATCAGGCCCTACTTTTAATATTTCATTGGAATTTTTGATGATAGCTTCCACAAGTTTTGGATCTTTCCCTGTTTTTTGTGCAAGCTCAATTGATTTAGAGCTTGTTTCAATATCATTAAGATTGATTTTATTTCCTTCTGCCTTGGATATTATGGTTTCAGCAATAACAAAAACATCTTCCTTTTCAACTTTAATTTTGCTTTCAGCCATTGCAGTTAATGTCAAATCTGCAATATCATCCCCTCCTGTTATTATGGGGATGTTTTCAATTCCAATAATCCTTATTTCCATTTATTCACCCAAAAACCGAATAATTTACAAAGAATCTATTTTCCATTCCTTATCTGCAAATGCAGCCACCGAATCTACAGGATTAGTGAATTCTGAAAATTTTCCACCATCATATATAAATTTAGAAGCGTCTTTTGCATCACTAGAAATAAATTCAACATAATTTGGTTTTATATGTTCATATGTGGATATGTAACACGCTTCCTGTGGTTTGACCTTTTCTACAATGATTCCTTCATGAGTTACAATTCCAATATATGATTCACCATCTAAAGTTGTAGCTCCTGCAATTCTAGGAGTGTTAAAGTCGTCTTTTTCATAATCCATAGTAAGTAACGTTAATGCAATTGAATCGCGTATATTCATTCCAGAAGCTATTTTTTCTGCGATTATATCTGTATGGGAACCATTTGAAACAACTGCAATATCTTCAACAATTTTTATACAATTATAAGCAATATACGGGTTTTTAAAAACATCTGTTTCATATCCTTCCTTAGGTATGATAGCTGCCCTATCTTCAAAGGTTTTTACCATCCTATTGGGAAACGATCGGCTTGAAACTCTGTATGCAACAAAATTTCCATTATCTGTGCTTCCAACTGCTAATATTCTTCCAAGATACATTTTTTCACCTTTATTTCGTTTATATTGTTATGCTGAAGCTCTCACAGCCTTATCTACAGGGAAACCTGGTGGAGTAGTTATAATAATCTCTCCATTTTTAGGCCTTATGATTATTTCGCCCTCATCAATAACTGTTGTATGAACCGCGATAGCCCCATTCCTTATATAGCTGGACATATCTTGCCCATTAACTATTACCTTTTTTAAGCCTGCAACAGGTATTAAATAATATTCTGATGGTCCGCTGCTTTGCTGGGATACTTGTGGCTTACCTGACGTGGATTGAGTTTGATCAGCAGCACTAAAGCTACTTGTAACCATTAAAAATATTAAAATTGTGAAAACAACATCAATAAATGGTACCATATTAAAACGAGGATTATTTTCCCTTAATTTAGTTCTATATTTGTTTACATCCAGCGCCATTTGATAACTCCCATAAAATGGATAAATTTAATTAATTAACAATTTATTGCATTAATTTACTTTCAACAATCTCTGCTTTGGTATTACATTTTTCCATAAGTATGTTAGGAATACTTTTTTCAAGCATGCTTGGCTTTAAAGCCACCCATACATTTGCATCTGCATCTTCAACCTTTTTAACCTTAACAATTCCCTCAGATTCTTTTAATGCTTCTACTGCCAGTTCTGGATCAATTGTAACCTTTAATCTCATAACTGCCGATCTCCAGTTAGTCATCTTCTTTGCAATCTCTATTTTATCCATTTCATCTTCTATTTTACCAGTTATATAAGAATGAAGTGGAAGCAATAATATTGCCACCGTAAGTCCTGCTATTGTAGTAATTAAAGCTATATAAATCCCTGCTGCCATTCCTGAAGGGTCAGCACCAACGCCAAGAGCTTTAAATGTGTACCACATACCCAGAACTGTTCCAATTAATCCTAAAAGAGGGGCAATTTCAATAACCATTTTAATCGTACCTACTCCCCTGGTCATTCTTCCCATTTCCACGATGAAAACACGTTCCATAGCATCCTCAACTTCTGTTTTATTTCTGTAACCAATTTTTAAGGCTTCTGAAATGATTTTGGAGATAGGATTTTGATATTTTCCAATAGAACGCAATGCTTCAAGAGAACCACCCTTTTCCATAGCTTCATGCACCGTTCCCATAATCAAAGGAGGAGAAACTTTTGATATTCTACGTAAATATAATATCTTTTCAAATGAGGCTAAAATGCCGTATATGCCTATAATGGTTATTATATAGGTTATAATTCCCCCGCTTTTGAACATTTCCAGTATTGTGCCAAATGTACTGCTTAAAAATTCATAGATCATTGTATCATGTCCTGAAGGGTTCTATATAAAAAAATACTTTATCATTGTAATATCTATATGATTTTTTTATTGTTATTTAAGTTATATTATAGTTACTTACGGTTCTTTTGTACTGTTGCCCATGAACGTCTGACAAAATCAGGTAAGTTTTCATAAGAGAATCTCTTTAAAAATGCAATTGTCTTTGGATCACTTGGATATCCTGATCCTATGTCCTTGTATTCTTTTTTTAATTTTTCAATTTCCATGTCACGTTCAACTTTAGCAATTATAGATGCTGCTGCTACAATTGGGAACTTATCTTCGGCCTTGTGTTCAGCAATTACCTTAAGGCCATCTCTAAAATTCTCCATTTCGTCTCGAAATCTTTGAGGCTTAACATCAATACAATCAATATAGGCTACATCAGGGTTACAGAGGCCTATGACTTTTTTTATAGCGATTTTTTCTATTTCATTTAAATTAATGTTTTTAGATCTTAAATTATCTATATCATGAGCTTGTATATGGACAGTGTGGCATTCAGCTATTTTATTTATTCTTCGGGCCATTACTTTCCTTCTTCCAGGAGTTAATCGCTTGGAATCTTTTAGTTGAAGTTTTTCAAGCTTTTCAAGCTTTTCTTCTTCAACTGCAACTCCTCCTACTACAAGAGGTCCAATTACAGGTCCTCTTCCTGCCTCATCTATGCCTACAATCTTCATTTTGTTTTAGATAATGGTTTTATTAAAAATAAAAAAAGAGTTTTTAAAAAATAAGTTGTGGTTTATTTCATTGCTTTTAAACGCACTTCTGGTTCAAGTGCCCTTGGTTCTGCAGCCACAATAGCAGTTCCTTTTGCAACAACTGTCATTGGATCGTCTGAAATCTCAACAGGAACTCCTACTTCCTCAAATATCCGTTCTTTCAATCCGTTAAGTTGTGATGTTCCACCAACAACTACAGTTTCCCTATAAACTCCAGATATAAGTTCAGGAGACATTCTTTCAAGTATAACTGCTAATGCTTCTGATAATTTAGCTATTACTTCTTCTGCTGCGTCTGCAACTAATTGTGAGTCTATTTCTACTTCTTTAGGTTTGTTGGTTTCCATATCTTTCCCAATTACAGTTGTTTTATTAATTTCCATATCTGATTGAGAATGCACCATTCCTACCTGTATTTTAGCTTTTTCAGCTTCATGAAGTCCTATTTCAACATTGTACTTTTCTTTAACTTTATCTACAATGTTATCATCAATATTATCTCCACCAAGTCTTATTGTCTCGATGTCAGTAATTCCACCAAGAGAAATAACCACAATATCACTTGATCCAGCACCAATATCAATCACCATAGTACCTGATGCTTCTGCAATTGGTAATCCTGCACCTATTGCTGCTGCAAGCCCTTCACTTATAACTAAAACATAACTTGCCCCTGCTTTTCTGCCTATCTCTTCAACAGCATTCTTTTCAACTTCTGAAGCATCCCCTGGAATACCGATTACTATCCGATCAATATGCCCCATAGATTCTCCTGCGCCTTTATCCATAGCATATATCAAAAGAGCTTCTGCTTGAGCTACACTTTCAATAACTCCTTTCCTTAGAGGCCTTACAGCAATAATATCTTCAGGTGTTCTTCCAAGCATAGACTTAGCATCTTCACCTACTGCAAGTACATATGATGAGTCTTCTTTCTTAACTGCCACTACAGAAGGTATTTTATACAGATCAAATTTATCTCCTGATGGTTTTGCGACAACTGTGTTAAGTGTACCTAAATCAATTCCCAATGTATTTGTCATTTTTTCCTTTATTACTTCTTTTTCTTCTTTCTTTTTTCCAAAAAGATTCATATTATTCCTCCTTTAAAATTTCCTTAAATCTTATTACGAATATTTTGTTTGAATTTGCAATTTCTTTGATCTTCTCTTTATATTCTTCACTTGTTGATAATAAAACTGTTGATAATGCCACGTCTGCCATTTTAAATAATGGATCAACGATATTTCGGATAAAATTAGGCAACCATCGAGTTATATAAACATCAGATTCTACAAAACCAGTTGTCTTATCTTCTAAAAGAAATGATGCCTTAACTGTGCTTTTCTCAACATCGCCTAAAAACTTCTTAATATTATCTTCAGGTCCCACAATTAGCATGAGATCAGATTCTTCCTCAACATAATAAGGTGCTATTTTAAGGTACGCACCACCGTTTTCTTTAGATATTAAACTCAAATCTCGTATTTTATCTGTTTCACCATAAAGCATTATAAAATCAGACGTTTTGGTTACAAATGACTCTCTAGTAATTATGTGTTCTCTGCAAAGTATTTTAACTCTTTCTTTATCAAGTATTGCTTCATATGCAATGGTGTTTACCATTTCTTCATTACCGGCTATTACACACCATATTTCATCTGAATCCTGCATCGTAGATACTTTTGCAGCTTGTCTCAACGTTTTAATTTTATTTTCTATCATTAATACCACGCCTTCTTTTCATGGTAGAATTCAATTTATCAAAATTTTAACATGAATAATTTATTAGATATTTGATTATTTATTTTAGTTGAATTGTATACACTATAAATTTACTTATATTAAGTATAAAATTAATTATATTTTAATTAGATATTCTAAAGTATATTATGACAATATAATATTGGTATAATTAATAAACTTTTATAAATTGATAGAATAGGTATATATGCATTAATATCTTAATGTGTTTAACTAATTAAGTTTTTTGACAAAATAATGTATGTTTATTCATTATTTTATAATATTAAGCAAAAACAGCTTTAATATTAAAATTTAATTCAAAATAGTACGATAAATAATAAAGAGTAATATAAAAAAATTTTAAAGTCAATCAATTGTATACATAATATTGATTCAAATTTAATTGATTATTAGAATATGAGGTTCATATGTTCGTTAAAGGAACTTTAAAAAAAGCAGGCATATTATTAACATTAGCAGTTTTACCATTCCTGTTTGGATACTTTCTACTGAGTTTCATTATTTTTTCAGCTATTGCATTCCTTATGCAATTTTTCAGAGACCCGAAACGTAAAGTACCAACAGAAAAAGGAGCTGTAGTAGCTCCTGCCGATGGGAGAATACTAAAGGGAAAAATTGATAAAATCGAAATAGTTGAACACGACGACCCTTTAATGGAACAAATAATCGATGAAGGAGAAAAAGGAATTCGCGTAAGCACGTTCATGTCTCCTTTTGATGTTCATGTAAACCGATCACCTATTTCTGGGAAAATTATAGAAACAAAATATCATCCCGGGAAATTTAAAATGGCTTTTGGAGATATTGAAACAGAAAATGAAAAAAATTTAATAGTTATTGAATCTGAATATGGAAAATTTGGTGTTATCCAAATTGCAGGATTTATTGCACGACGTATAGTTCAATACGTCAAAATAGGTGATGAAGTAAAAGTAGGAGACCGACTCGGAATGATAAAATTTGGATCAAGAGTAGATCTAATATTGCCTTGCAAGAACAGTAAATTACTGGTTAAAGAAGGACAAAAACCAAAAGCTGCAGAAACTATAATTGCAATAATGGCAGAGGATAAAACAAACCCGTGATGATGACACGTATAACATTACACAATTAAATAAAGTACATATTAATTATTAGAAATTTTAAATTTATTAGAAAAAAAAATGGAATTATCAATTTGCCGAGTTGCTTGATACTCCCATAAACATCCCAAAGTCATTGAATCTGACTATTCAATATAGTGCAATTTCAATAAAGTATATGTATAATGAGTTATTAATGAATTAAACGTGAGTTTAATATGAATATACGACATTATACATCTGTTGCAGATTTAGTTTCAATTGCAAATGCATCCTCCGGATTTTTGTCCATTGTGATGATAACAATGGGTAATTTAGTATTAGCAGCTAAATTTATTTTATTAGCCGTTATATTTGATGCACTTGACGGATGGGTTGCTAGGAAGATAAACAGAGAAGACGAATATGGTTTTGGTAAAAATATTGACTCTTTATCAGATATCATATCTTTTGGTGTTGCTCCGGCAATGCTTTTGTATATGTCTTACTCGTCCTTTGGAGCGCCTTATTTAAACTTAGCTGTTGCTCTTTTAATAGTTATATGTGGATTATTAAGGCTTTCAAGGTTCAACGTAATTACAGATGCATCTGATGATAAATTTATAGGATTACCTATCCCTGTAACTGCTCTAGTGCTCGGATCATTTTTCCTTTCAGGATTATTCCAAGCAGATATAGCACTTGTTATCATGGGAATAGTATCATTACTTATGATAAGTACCATTAACTATCCTAAATTTAGAGACATTAAAATAGTAGCTGTAAGTAGTATTTTGGTAGTGGCGACACTTTTACCTCAAAATTTTTTATCGAATATTTCATATTTACCCGCAAAGCTTTTATTTATCATTATACTACTATATTTAATAGTTGTGCCAATTATAGATTTATATACCAGATTCATTAGAAGTGGTCCGAATGTTAGATAAAATACGTGGAAAAAAGAAAGATGATAAAGATGCCCCTGATCTTCGAGGGAATAATAAAAAGAAAAATGATTCTGATATAGGAGGACGCCTGAAAGGTATGGTGGGGAAAGTAACGGGAAAATCAGACAATCCCCCAAAAGAAGCAAAGAAAAATCCTCCAGAAAGAAAGATGCCCAAGCCTATGCCTAAACCAATGGCCAAACCTGGTGAGACGCCAAGGTTAAGGCCCCCACAAAGGAAATCTGACAGCAAGAGGCCAATAAGAAGTGGTGGAAGTGGTGTAAGGGGCGGTTTTGGAAGAAAAATTCAAGATGACGACCAAAAAACGCTTATAGGGTTAGTAGTTGTTGCATTTATAATAATTGTACTAGGTGGAGCATTATATTATTTCTTCATTCAGGCACCTTATACTGAAGCATTTAATGCTGCTAAACAAGCCAAAATCAATGAGGTCAACACATACTTTACAGGTCCATTAACAACGGATCCAAGAGGGATAGACCTTCGAATTCAAATTGACAGTGCACAGACACCATTTCAAGTAGATGCTATAGATGTAATGGTTCCTGCAACACAAGCATGGCGGGAATACCAATCCGGGCAAATTACGAATCAAACGGATCCATATGGAAGAGTTATGTTTGTTTATGCTGCAGGTGGTCAAAAGAACGTAGTATTAAAAGCTGCTGACGCGCAAGCTGTTGTAAATACCCAATTAGATGCAAAAAGTTTAGTCGACATAACAGTTAAGAAACCTGACACTGTAGCTATTCCAATAATCGTTTCAAGGCTGCAAGCTGCAGGAGGTTTAGTAAATGTTGGAAACTCTGTTGATGTGTATTTGATGAATGCAACATCAAATACGACAGTAGCAAACAATACGACTAATACTCCTAATATAAGCGGAGCAACTGTTCTTGCAATATTAAGAGCCAAGGACAGTGGAGTTATAGTGGCAAATAAATCACATGCACAAGATATGGCTATTAATAATTTAGTTCAAATGAGTTCACGTAGTGAATCCGCCACTCAAGATGTTGAGCAACTTATAAGGGCTGTTTCTGCCAGAAATTGGGATGAAAACGAAGTAAGCACTTATCTAAACTCTTATGGCTGGAGGTTATCCGACTTTGAAAGAACTTCAAACCTGGGAGAACTTGATGCACAATATCTATTGCTGCTGGAAGTTCCAAGGGAAAACGCAATATTCCTCATTCAAAATATGAACAATGTAATATTAACTGTTCCAACCCAACAAGCACCTAACTGGATGGTTAAGGAGCTTAAAGCAATATACGGATGAATAATATCTAATTAATCGTTAAAATAGTATAAAGAGGAATTTAAATGGATATAAATAAATTATGTGTGGGTATTATTATCCTATTAACATTCGGAGTGATATGTGGCATTACAGCCAATAATAATGCAGTTTATGGTGTAGACCAATGGTGGCAAAACAATAACGCAGAAGCATGGATACAAGCCAATGACTCAAGTGTTTATTTTAGTGGACTTACAGCAACAATCCATGTTCGAATAAAGAACAATGCAGATCATATTCAATATTTCAAAATAAGTAATGTATACACTGGAAGTCTGGTTGAAGGTTCCACAATACAATGGATTATTGACTGGACATCCCCTCCCGCAGTTAAAATGGTAGATGCAGTTAGCCCCGAATTAGGCGGAGATATGGGATGGAAAATCAATCCAGGAGAAACAAAGGACATAGCATTCAAACTACATGCAGTTGGACCAATGGGAGATATTCCCTCTTATATATTTAACGCAGGTGCAGTTCCAAACACATACTGGCCTTTAATTCCCGATCCAGGGATGATGAATTCATTTTTCATACCTAATGAAATTGAATATTTAAATCCTAACCTGGATCTTCAACACTGGAAAGGAACATTTTCATTCTTACTTACAAATGTAAAAACATGCCGTGTACACGGAATAGTAAGAGCACCAATTGTACCTACAGATTCAAAACTTACATATAGCAACCCCCGAATTACTTTCATTGAAAAAAAACTATTAATGGATATTGCGTCATGGGACGTTAACCTCGGAGCTGGTGCTTCAGCATGGTTCACTTACACTTATGAATGGCCTTCAGGTTCTTCTTCATCAACAACAGGAACTTTCTCATCTCCCTCAACATCAGTACCCAAAACTAGTGCAACTACAAAAACATCATCAGTACCCACACCAGAAACAGGAGTACCCTACGGATTGTTTGTAATTGGAGGAGTTTTAGCTGCTGGCGGACTAATTTATGCCAGATTCATGAGATAAATCCAAAACAAACAATAATTTAACAGAGAATTACATGAAATTATCAACAGTTTTCATTATGATAGGGATGGTAATCATCTCACTCTATTTTTTAGTGGAAGTAAGTTATTATTCATCTACAGAAAATATTCAGGAGAATAGATCCACTGTTCCCTATTTAGAAATACCTGCAATTGGCATTGATCAAAGTATCAATAACAAATCCATAGATTACGGAATATATCATGAACCAAAATCTGCAAAGGCAGGTTTGGGTACAGTAGCATTATTTGGACATAGAACATTCTATGGTTCTCCTTTTTTAAATTTAGATAAGCTTAAAAATGGAGATAATATAACTGTAGCATGGCCGGGAATAGGTAATGTTGAATATAGAGTAGTAAATTCATTTGTTGTTCCTGCATCATATCGTTTATCCATCGAGCAAGGAAAAACACTTTTTTTAATTACTTGTTACCCTTTAGGATCAACTAAACAAAGACTCATTATACAGGCTAATCAAACCAATATATATCCATTCAAATATGTAAATGACACAAAAACAAGTTCAAGTCCATCATTTTCATATTCATTATTGTTTATATTAATATTTTTAGGAACAGGATTGACTTTAACCTATTTATATCCTGTAAATGATGATAAGATACTTTTATTCATAACCACCCTTGTACTCACTTTCTTTTTATTATTAGGCTATTTGTTCCCTGTTCCTCCAGATAATGTAACATCAGGAATATCTAATATCAGCAGTTGGTTTGGTGGTTAAACTGAATTTATAATTAAATTTATTAATCAAATTATGATACAATTAATTTAGTGATTCTATGGATGTAGACAGCAAATATTTCAAAAACATTTCAAGTAGAGAGAGGGTGATATTTGAAGGGGCTATCACTATGGGGGCCTTGTTTCACCAGTTTGTTGGAACTCCTGTAACTGTTGAAAGCGCTGCAACACTTGAAAAATCTATAAAACATGCTATGGAGCTCCAGCCATGTATTATGGAAGTTGAAGTTAAAATAGATAGAGAAATGCTTGAAGATTCTAAAAGCGAGTTTGATTATGTATCATTAAGTGGCGAAATGATGAATATAAAAGTTGTATCAAAATACAATGATAAAAGAGCAGTTTTACGTATGGAATTTATTGAAGAACTTAATTATCCATTAATGTATGTTGAAAAGGTAGATTAAACAAAAAGCCCCTTTCATTTATTTTATTTAAAAATCCAATTGATTTGATGCCGATTTAATAAAGTAAATTTATTAATTAACCTCATTATACGTCTGTTTTTTATATTATTAGGAACACATATCAATTTGATAAAGTACTTTTTTAATTTAAATTTCTTATTCAGGGATTAATATGATAAAAGTTGATGAAAATTTATGCAAAGGATGCAACATATGCACAGAATTTTGCCCCCGTAAAGTTTATGAACAATCCAAAGAACTTGACAAGAAAGGAGTGCATCTCCCCATACCTATAAATGAGGAAGAATGTACAAAATGCAATCTTTGCGTTCTTTTATGTCCAGATCAGGCCATACACGTAGATGAAAAAGAAGAATAAAAAAATTGTTGGAGACTTTAAAATGGCAAATATCACGAATTATTTTATACAAGGGAATGAAGCATGTGCAAGAGGTGCGATAAAAGCAGGATGCCGCTTCTTTGCAGGTTACCCCATAACTCCTTCCACTGAAATTGCAGAAGATATGGCAGTATTCCTACCAAAAGAGGGCGGATCATTCATACAAATGGAGGATGAGATTTCTGCCCTTGGTGCAGTTATTGGTGCTGTTTGGAGCGGGAATAAAGGAATGACAGCCACTTCAGGGCCAGGATTCTCCCTAATGCAAGAACATTTAGGTTATGCAGTTATGACCGAGACTCCTCTTGTTATTGTGAACATGCAGCGAGGTTCCCCTTCTACTGGACAGCCTACAATGGCATCTCAAAGCGATATGATGCAAGCAAGATGGGGATCACATGGAGATTATGAAATAATAGCTCTTTCACCATCATCAGTTCAAGAATGCTTTGATTTTACAGCAGAAGCATTTAACTTAGCAGAAAAATACAGAGTCCCTGTTATGGTAATGGCTGATGAAATTGTAGGCCATATGAGAGAAAAAATTGCAGTTCCCGATAATGTAGAAATATATCCAAGGAAAATGCCTGAAGAAGGGCCTGAAACATTCCTACCTTATAAAGCAGATTTTGATAGTGCACCTCCATCAATGCCTCCATTTGGATCAGGTTATACAATGCATATTACTGGACTTACACATGATGAGAGAGGTTATCCTGATGCATCCAGTCCTGAATCTCATGCAAAACTTGTAAAAAGACTTTGTGATAAAATAAATAAACATCGCAAGGAATTAACACGTGTAAATGAGTTACATACAGAGGATGCAGATGTTATTGTTGTTTCATATGGTGCACCATCTAGATCAGCAATTACTGCAGTAAAACATGCACGTGATGAAGGTATTAAAGCAGGACATATTAAATTAGATGTTATATGGCCATTCCCCGATGAAATCATTGAATCAGCAGCTAAACAAGCAAAACATATAATTGTAGCTGAAATGAATCTTGGGCAGATTGTTCATGAAGTAGAACGAGTTGCAAAAGGCAATGCTGAAGTATTACTGCTTCCTAAAATTGGAGGCGAGATGCATCGCCCTGACGAAATCCTAAAAATAATAGAATCATGCGAATAAACATTATTTAGTTATATAATTTCAGGAGATGAAGAAATGGAAGATAAAACGAAAGGGAATCGTTTTATGGATTATTTAAGAAGAGAACGAATGCCTACTATCTTTTGTGCTGGATGTGGAAATGGAATTGCTATAAACACATTCTTTAATGGCATGGAAATGGCAGAAAAAAGTCTGGATAATATTACTATGGTTTCTGGAATTGGTTGTTCATCAAGAATACCCGGTTACATTAAATGCGATTCACTTCACACAACTCATGGAAGACCTATTGCATTTGCAACAGGAGTTAAATTAGGAAATCCTGATATGGATGTAGTTGTATTTAGTGGAGACGGTGATGCTGCAGCTATTGGAGGAAATCACCTCATTCATGGGGCAAGAAGAAACATAGATCTTACTGTAATTTGTATAAATAACAGCATTTATGGGATGACTGGAGGGCAAATAAGTCCAACATCTCCCCAAGGTAGTTTTGGAAGTACAGCACCTTATGGAGCTATTGAAAAGCCGTTTAATCTGGCTGAGCTTGTGACAGCTGCTGGTGCAACCTATGTTTCAAGATGGACTACCGCACATCCTGTTCAACTTTCAAATGCCATTAAAAAAGGCCTTCAAAACAAAGGATTCTCATTTATAGAAGTTGTGTCTCAATGTCCCACATATTTCGGCCGAAAAAATAAAATGAGGTCTCCTGTGGACATGATGAATTGGATGAAAGAAAACAGTATTGTTAAAAGAAAAGCAGACACATTGAGTGAAGAAGAACTTGAAGGGAAACTTATTGTTGGTGATTTTGTAAATAAACAAAAGTCTGAATTTTCAGAATCTTTATGTGCATTAATCAATGAGAAATGCACCACAGGAACACCAGCATCAGTTAATTCAGCTTATAAAACTGAATTATAATGTTATTAATTATATATGAGAGGGTTTAAATTGAGAAAAGATGTAAGAATTGCAGGATTTGGTGGTCAGGGAATTATTCTTGCAGGGATTGTAATTGGAAAGGCTGCATCTCTTCATGATAATTTATTTGCTGTTCAAACACAGTCATATGGTCCTGAAGCAAGAGGTGGCGCTTCACGAACTGAAGTGGTTATAAGTGATGGAGAAATAGACTATCCCAAGATACAGTATCCAGATATATTTGTTGCAATGTCCCATGAGGCGCTAATAAAATATTTAGACGGTTTAAAAGACAATGGAATACTAATCGTTGACCCTGATATGATAAAGGAAGAAGATATACTTCCATTCATTAAAAAACATGAAATTAAATATTTTAAAGCTCCAGCAACAAAAACAGCCACAGAAAAGATTGGAATTAGTATTGTAGCTAATATTGTGATGATTGGAGCCATAATCAAGGCAACTAACGTTGTTTCAGAAGATGCTGCAAGGAAAGCCATAGCTGAAAGTGTTCCTCCAGGAACAGAAGCTAAAAACATTGCTGCCTTCGAAGCAGGTATGGAACTTGTAAGTGGAGGTTAATACATTGAAATTCTTTGAATACAGTGCAAAAGAAATATTTAAAAATGCAGGGATCCCAGTACCCTCAAGTTATGTTGTAAATAACCCTCAAGAAGCACTGAAAGCTGCTGAGAATATAAATAAGCCTGTTGCTTTAAAATCCCAGGTTCTTATTGGTGGGAGGGGAAAAGCTGGAGGTATTAAATTTGCAGATACTCCAGAAGATGCTCAAACTGTTGCAGAAGAACTTTTAGGAATTAAAATTAAAGGAGAACCCGTAAATAAAGTTCTTGTTGAAGAGAAAATCAATATCCAGTCAGAGTTTTATATAAGTGTTGTTATGGATAGATCCGCTAAAAAACCACTTATAATGGCAAGCACTGAAGGTGGTGTGGATATTGAAGAAGTGGCACTTAAAAATCCTGATAAAATAATTAAATATCATGTTAATCCTCTTGATGAATTCATGCCCTACCAATCACGAGGGATTGCAGCTAAAATGGGTATTCCCAATGAAATGATTTCCAGTATGGCTGGATTCATACATAAATTATTCAATGTATTTAAAAAATACGATGCAACAATTGCTGAAATCAATCCACTGGTTTTAACTCCAGAAGGACTTATTGCTGCAGATGCAAAGCTTGAAATTGATGATGATGCTCTTTGGAGGCATAAAGAGTTTTCAGATATGGAAGAATCAAAAAAGGATGAGTTTGCATACGTAACTCTTGATGGCGATATTGCAGTTATAGGAAACGGTGCAGGGCTTACTTTAACAGGTATGGACATGATAAATCTTTATGGTGGAAACCCAGCCACATTTCTTGATATTGGCGGCGGTGCATCGCAAAGTAACATTGCCCGTGCCATAAATCTTGTAATAGCAGAACCTAACGTTAAAGTAATATTTTTAAATGTGCTTGGAGGAATAACAAGAGCAGATGATGTGGCAAATGGCGTTATAGACGTTTTAGATAGTGCTGAACGTGAAGTTCCCCTTGTTATTAGACTTACAGGTACAAATGAAGAGGAAGGGCAACGAATTTTAACTGAAGCTGGTGTTTCATTTGAGACATCTATGGAAGATGCTGCGCAGAAGGCTGTTGAACTCTGTAACGCCCTATAATCATTTTTTATTACTATATTTTATTATAAATGCCATAGAACTATTTTCAAAATCTGTGAATGTTTTGATCTCGTTTAAGTAGTTTCCCAGAGAAGCAACATTCCCAATGTATGGTAAAAAACCCAAAAGCATTAAAACACCACTTATTTGGAGTTTTTTATCTGAAGGCGCAAATTCTATAGCTTCTTCCATTAATTCCTTTAAAAATAACGCTTCAATTTCTATTTTTTCATTATTTTCAATTTCATTTTTAATCGAAAATTCATTTATTTTTAGAAGTTTGTCTCTAAAATTGTTAAATAAATTATCTTTTCTTAAATCTAGAATTTCATCTACTGATAATGATGAAAAATCGGGAATTATAAATTTCAATAAATCATTAATCTTATTGAATATCTCTAAACGCATATCCGCTTTTCTAATAATGTCTTTATTGATATTATCCACTAATCTATCATGTAAACTGTCAATCATCATTGGGGTTTTAATAGATTCAGAACAGAGTAAAGAAAAGTGGAAATTTTCAAGTATTTTATCTTTAAAAAAAGTTTCTCCATCAATATATTTCTTATATTCCCTAGTATCCCAAACACTTTTTCTTAAAAGTCCTTTTCCATAATTTGTGAGATTATAAATTCCAAAATTAATAAATTTCTCATTTTGAATTCCTATATCATAAATCAATTTCTGAAAACAAACTGTATAACTTTTACTATTATCACTGGGAGGAATAGGGCAAAATGGCCGACCATTTGGTTCAAGTTGCATAATTACATGAGAACCCGTGCGGGTAGATTCAGGAACATCTAAATCCAGATCATGTATTTGTTCTGGAGGGAAATAATTACTAAATGAGCCATTATCACCACATGATAACTCATATGCCCCTGCATCAAAATATATATTTTCATACATCAATACTGATTGCTTAATTTTAGATATTAAATCTGGTTGATTTGCCCTTTTTTCAAAGAAATCTAAATTACTTCTCAAAGGAAAATAAATATCTTGATTCATGTTAAATAAACTATTAATACAAATATAAAAATGTTTAGGTAAAATTTTTATTGGAGTTAACCCTTAAAAAATTATTTTAATATGCATTGATTTATTCTTTCCGCAGCGTAGCGAGGATTTTTTGATCAATCCTTTTTTTTGAAAAAAGGTTGATTTAAAAGCGAGTTCACTTCTCCAGTTACACTATGGAACTCTTTACGGAATTCTTCTAATAACTCTTGGGATTCTTTTAATTTATTCTGAGATTTTTCTTCCATTTCTTCTCTTGAAGCAGTTAAATACTCAGAATATACAACTATAACTTCTTGAAAATTAATTAAAACATGTATTATTCTTTGTTTTAATGGAAAACATTTAGATGGAGGTTTCAATTTTTCAAATTCAAAAAATATTGATTCTATGTCTTTTCGGATAATTTCTATTTGTTTGGATGTTTCACGGTTGCTGGTTTTACCATGAATTTCTTTATTCATGATTTCTCTAATTAAAAGAATTAATGCACCTGTTTCGCCTGTACATTTTTTGCTTCTTTTTAAAAATTGTTTTTTAGTCATTCCAAACATCTGACTCCTCACCTTAAACCATTGCAATTCCCATAATTAATAATTTGAAAATAGGAATATATAAAATATATATTTCATATTATAACCATCATAATTTTATATATGCATTTATAAAAAATTAATATCAAAATGTAATTTTATTTTCATTATAATTGAATAAAAAAGCTTATATTATTTAATCATGTAATTAAATGTTTTAATACGAAATAATAACCTTTCATTAATTCCTTTTAATTTAAAAAAATTAAAGAATGAGTATAGATATAGTATATTGAAAATAGTACTGAGGCACCCCATGTATAAAAAGATTGTTCTGGCAGTTGTTATAATCATAGTTTCTTTATTAGCTTATAGTTTAATTGAGCCTTATTTCATTGAAACCAAGGATGTTGTGATTGAGTCCAATCAGATCCCTGCAGAATTCGATGGTACAAAAATTGTTTTTTTATCTGATATTCACTGTGGGTCATGGCCATTCTTTGATGAACAAAGAACAGAAAATCTTGTAAACCAAGTTAATGCGTTAAATCCTGATTTAATTGTACTTGGTGGAGACTATGTAAGTGATGATTCTCAATATATTAACCCTTGCTTTTTGAAATTATCCAAATTAAAGGCCCCTTTAGGTGTATATGGAATTTTAGGAAACAATGACCCTAAAAATGAATCAATTAATGCTATGAAAATTGCGAATATCACTTATATTGATAACAAGGGTATTTGGATTGAAAAAAACAATTCTAAAATCCGATTGGGCGGAGTTGGAGATTATATTACCGATGATCCCGCTGAAGAGCCTACAATAAATAATGTAAGTGTAAATGATTTTGTAATGCTTCTATCCCATAATCCTGACTTTTTTCCAAAGGTTGATAAATCCAAAGTCGATTTAGTACTTTCTGGGCACACCCATGGAGGTCAAATTACATTTTTTGGGCTTTGGGCACCAATCACACATTCTGAATATGGAAATAAATATATGAATGGTTTGAAAAAAGAAGATAACGCTACTTTAATCGTAAGTAATGGTATTGGCACAATTATACTTCCTGCGAGGTTCTTTGCAAAGCCTCAAATCATTTTAATTGAATTAAAAAGGAAATAACAAAAAATTATTAAATAATTCGTGTTGATACAAATTAAAAATTAAAGAGATATACTAAAAATAAGTTAAAGTCTTCTTCTTATTGTTACCACATGGGCTATAACCAATGCAGAAAGCAACATAAACGTTAACATTGCAGAACCATTAAAAGTTCTGTTAAATAGGAAAAGGCCAATAATTGCCTGAGTTATAAATGCCGTAAGTGCTCCAATAAGCATTGCTTCTCTTCCAAGGTACATTCTACTCCCATTCTTCCTTTTAGTCCTATATTTTCTTAATACATAGAATCCCGTACATATTACAACCATACACCAACCCATGAATGCGATAAGAGATATAAATCCAAAATCAAACGCAACCCCAAATATTCCTGGAAGCATATAATCAATGTAATCCTTTTTTGTAACTAAAACTCCATAAAACAGAGGGAATGGGAGAGTTAAAAAGTGAATTAAATTCATTGGAACTGAAATATAACCATCTGACCCCCCAAGACATTGGCTTCCCCAGTAGCAAGACCCCTGGACATGTCCCCATAAAGTAGTGTTTTTTAAAACCATTACCAGACTGGGGAAGGAGTTATCTTCAATTCTAGAGAGTCTTAAAAGTGGGCTTAAAATAGTTACATTAAAAAGCCTCGACAATAATTCAAGAATACCCAATCCAGCTATCCCTGCAATTATCACCCCTCCAACTCTTTTTGGAGTTAACTTAGAGCTTCTTTTAAAGCTTTTGGACATGATCAAAGTTCCAACTATCCATCCCAAAACCCATAATATTAAAAATGATCTATGCATCAAACTTCCGACAATAGCTATTATCACGAAAAGAATGATTGACATTGTTTTAATTGATGTAGATTTGATTTCAACCTCACTTAGAAGGCTTGCAGAGGCTGCAAGTGTAGTCCATGCAAAAACAGCAAGCGCACCAAATGGATGCGTGAATTCATGTTGTGATACAAAGGGTAAGAAAAGGAAAGTTGCATCTATACCAAATACCGCTGCAAGAAGAACAGTTAATATAAGTGCAATGAAAAGGACCATACTTAAAGGAATTGAAACAACATTGAAAAGAAGTATGACTCCCAAATGTATTATCAATGCAAACTCCAGTATTAGTTGAAGATGATTTTCCGCTATTAACATTTTGATCACTGCAAATGATTGTCTTAAGTATTCTATGATAGATATACTAAATTTATTGTAATTTTATTGTAATAACCTTGTTTTTAGTAGAATATAACCTTTATTAAAAAGTAGAAAAAATAACTGAAAATAATAGGAGCATATTTTCAGTTATAATTAATTATTGTTGTCCTGCTAAACCCATAATAGAGTTATAAATGCCTTTTAAAAAGTTCATTATCTGATCTAATATTCCTCCAGCCTGGGTTGCCTGATTTGTAGCATTTTGTAACTGTTGTTTAAACCCAGTTAGATCTCCCTGTACTTTTTGAGAATTTGCGATGGCATCTGCAATTTGTTGGGCTTGTTGGTCACTGATATTTATGTTCATGTTGTTAGCTATGTTAATTACAATTATTTTTATTTGAGCTGGATCCTGTAAATTCTGTTTTTGAGCTTCGTTTTTAACCTGTTCAAACAGGCTTGCCACATTGTCCGGATTTTGACCAGTCTGGTTTGCTATTTGAGATTCTGTGTATAACTCTTCTGTTGCAGCTTTTTTTGCGCTTTCTGGAATTTGTGCACCTACTGCTATTTCATAAGATTTTAATACCCCAGTTAAAGCAGCTTCACCAGATGATTGAACTGGTGCTGTAACTACAACGTACCCATTTTCAATTCCTGAAGATTTTAATGCATTAGCATACATTTTAGGAGTAACAACCCCAATTTTGCTTTTATCTACTATTATTTTAATTCCACTATTATAACTTAAATCCACCATAGCGCTGGAATATATTTGGCTTGAGGAGTATACTCTTCCAGTTATTCCTTTAGCAACTTGATTTACTTCAGATGCAGTTATAACTTTAGTAGTAGCATCATTTATGTTTTTATCAGTGTTGGATTGGAAATAACTCAATGTTGAGGCTTTCCAGGAAGGATTATTGTATGTCGCTTCCCCAAAGGTCACTGCAAATCCTGAAGCACCATATATCGGACTTATAACCATCAGCAGCAGCAGTATTCCTGCTATTAATTTTTTCATTAAATCACCTCTGCATTGATTTATAATCATGGTTAAATAAAAAAATATGGGTTCTGCACAAAAACAAAATGAATTTAAGCATCTAATGCTTAAACCATAATATCATAAAATTAAGCTAAAAGCACCACTCTACTTTCATATACTCTGTCTTTAACTTCTAAACCGCATTCTTTGGCAACATCCTCTGCAAAATCGTATATTTCCTGATTAGACGGCATATTTTCCCATTTTAATCTTTTTCTGGATTCTCCAACATACATGTATGCCTTAACTTCAACAAAATCAGGATTACTTCTTTTTATTATATCGGCATATTCTTCAACATTCTGCATATTATAATCCTTTACACATGTCATTCTCAAAACTTTCCGACATTTGAAGCTTGAAAGCAAATCAAGGCTTTTATTTAGATTATCCCATCCATTATCTATTTGGGGAATGCATAATTTTTCAAATATCTTTTTGTTTGGAGCATCCAACGATATATAAAGTTGAGTTGGTTCTTCTTTGAGGTTTGCAAGCTTTTCTGGAGTCATTCCATTTGTTACCAGGAAAGTTGTAAACTTTCTTCTGTGGAATTCCTCAATCAAATCGTTTATTTTTGGATAAATCATTGGCTCGCCTGCAAGCGAGATTGCAG
This sequence comes from Methanobacterium sp., assembly GCA_016222945.1. Lineage (NCBI taxonomy): Archaea > Methanobacteriati > Methanobacteriota > Methanobacteria > Methanobacteriales > Methanobacteriaceae > Methanobacterium > Methanobacterium sp. The sequence goes on from JACRPY010000003.1 coordinate 83,797, forward strand.
CATGTTTTGGGTCTTGTGATTCATCAAGTTTCTTCTTATTAGACTTTTCATTTCCAAAAAAGCCGCAAAGAAGGTTTCTTTGAGCATCAATACATCCATCAATTATTTCTCCTGGCTCATCATAACTTCCTTTCCATTCAGTTTCCGTTACAGAAACATCTCTCCAACAAAATAAACATTTTTGATGGCAAAAAGGAATACTTGGAGACATTTGAAGGCATCTATGGCTATCTATACCATAAAATTTCTGTTTGTAGCACTCACCCTCATCAAGTATGCTTTTTTTAGTCCAGTGGCAAACTTTAGCTGCAGCATGCCTTTCGGTTCCCACAAAGCGGTACCCTATTTTTTCAAGTTTTTTGAGATTTTCATTTGAAAGTGACATTTTAATCCTGTTATAATTTTGTTATTTTTATACTGAATTTATTATGTAATTATTTGTCAATACCATATAAACTAATGTCAAATTTGAAATAATTCATTTTTTGAGGAAAACCTCATTATAATCATTTTTAGCATGAATTAAGAAGATTAATCAACTATATATTGTAATTAAGCATGAAATGTATCTTATTTATACATCAAAGTTTTGAATATAATGTTAGTACAGTTTCCATAAATAACTTGGCCAAAATAAGGTATTAAATAAACTTATTTTAAGAAAATAAGGTTTAATATAATTTAATTCATTGAAAAACAGAACTAAGTCTCATTCTCATTACTTCCTATTTTAAATCAACTCTAAACAAGCTTTAAATCATAAAAAAGACGCTATGCGCGCGTTTTTGAGAGGAAAAAACCAAAAGATTTATATATGATCTTTTGATCATTATTTTATTGTCCAAAACGTTCCAAGTGAGTACATTTAGTACTATGGGACACGGAGGCGGTACAATTAAGCGACGAAAGACGTGTGCGTTGTTACTAACATTAGCTATGGCAATGTGCATACTTCCCTCAATAGGAGGGACATCAAACCAAATAGCATCGGACAAAAATGCAAATATTGGTTTAAATGAAAACACGGGCTTTTTAGAAGTTAATGCAGCTTCTAAGAGCGTTAAAGCGAAGTCTACTAAAAAGACTTCAAAAAAAAGAGTTAAAGCGAAATCTACTAAAAAAGTGAAGGCCACTAAAAAAACTAAAAAAGTGAAAGTAAGATACAAATACAAAGGCAAGTGGAAATACAAGTGGGTAACCAAATCTTACAACAGCGTTTCTGCAGCTTCAAGCTATAGCTCAAGCAGTTACAGACCTAGCGCAACTACAGGATCATGGAGCGATGATCCAACTTTAAACGGAATTATGGTATCTGGTAGCAGATTTGGATACAGTGGTGCACACCACACTGGTGCTGAATTAGAACAGTACGGTGCAGGTGACTGCTGGGCAATGAGCGACTGGTTAAACACCAAATTCCAAGCCGCAGGATACGAATCAAGAGTTATTCAATACGCAACAAGCTATTCAAGCCAACATAGATCAGTTCAAGTAAAACGAAACGGCCAATGGGAAACAGCACCATACAGAAGTTATGGATACCATTATCTATTTGTATAATGCTATTACTCACATAAACCAGCAACAGTCAATGACTACAACTTTATTTTTTTTATTTTCTAAATTTAATGAATTGAATTCCATCAAACCCTCATTATATAACTATTTTTTAAGCATTCTAATATCTGGATTGTATTTCACCAATATTTATATTGAAGAAGAAGAAAAAGAATAATAATATTGAAAATATTTGCTTTTTTGGAGGATAATTATGAAAAAAATCAAAGAAACTCCAATTGTAATTTTAAATTTTAAAACATATTTAGAATCTACTGGAGAAAATGCTCTAAAACTCGCTGAAAATTGTCAAAGTGTAGCAGAAGAAACTGGTGTAAATATAATGGTAGCACCCCAACATGGGGACATATATAGAATTTCAAATGAACTGGATATTCCTGTCTTATCACAACATATGGATTCCATTGATGCCGGAGGACACACAGGAAGTATCCTTCCAGAATGCGTAAAAGAAGCCGGAGCTGTTGGAACACTTATAAACCATTCTGAGCAGAGATTACAGCTTTTTGATATTGATGCCGTAGTTAAAAAGACATTTTCGCTGGGAATGAGCAGTGTGGTCTGTACAAATAACATAGAAACAAGTTCAGCTGCTGCAACATTAAATCCTGATTTTGTAGCTATAGAACCTCCAGAACTCATAGGATCAGGAATACCTGTATCTCAAGCAGAACCAGAAATTGTTGAAAAGACTGTGGAACTGATTCACCATATTAATCCTCAAGTAAGAGTACTTTGTGGTGCTGGAATCTCCACAGGAGATGATCTTAAAGCAGCGATAGATTTAGGTAGTGAAGGTGTACTCCTTGCATCTGGAATTATCCTTGCAGACGACTCAAAACAGGCCCTTTTAGACCTTGTAAGCAAAATATAACTGGTGAATAAAATGTCCCTTCAATTCTATACCATTGACGACTTTGATATGCATGATAAAACCGTTCTTGTAAGGGTGGATATAAATTCACCTGTAGATCCAAACAGTGAAACTATCTTAGATGATACTCGGATTAGATTACATGCAGGAACCATTGACGAAATTTCTAAGAAGGGTGCAAAAACTGTTATATTGGCCCATCAAAGCAGACCTGGAAAAAAAGATTTTACTACACTTGAAGAGCATGCAAAAGCCCTTTCCAATATTTTAAACCGTCCTGTAAATTATATTGATGATATATTCGGTAGTGCTGCTAGGACAACTATAAAAAAAATGGAAAAAGGAGATATACTTCTTTTAGAAAATGTTCGTTTCTATTCAGAAGAAATACTAAAAAGAGAAGCACAATTACAGGCAGAAACCCATATGGTTCAAAAATTATCTCCCCTTGCAGATTATTTTATAAATGATGCATTTGCTGCCGCCCACAGATCACAGCCATCGCTTGTAGGGTTTGCAGTAACCTTACCTTCTGGTGCTGGCAGAGTAATGGAAAATGAGCTTAATTCTTTATGCAGCGCTGTAGATAATGTTAAAAAGCCATGCGTATATGTATTAGGCGGAGTTAAGGTTGATGATTCCATAATGGTCATAGAAAATGTTTTAAGAAATGGTAGTGCTGATTATATACTCACAACAGGCCTTGTTGCAAATATATTTCTATGGGCATCAGGAATTAACATAAGAAAATACAACAAAGAATTTATAAAAGAAAGAAATTACTGCGACTTTGTAAAGAAAGGTAAACAGCTGTTAAAAGAATTTAAAGGCAAAATTAAGATGCCGATAGATGTAGCTGTATGTATAAACGATAAACGTGACGAATATAGTGTTAAAAATATTCCTAACATGCCCATATTTGACATAGGTACAGATACAATAACCGAATACGCTCAATTTATAAGAGATGCAAAAACCATATTTGCAAATGGCCCTGCAGGAGTGTTTGAAAAAGAAGGATTTAACATAGGTACTGACGATATTTTAAATGCTATTGCATCATCTGATGGATATTCAATAATCGGAGGAGGACATTTAGCCGCAGCTGCAAGTCATATGGGACTATCTTTAGGAATAAATCACATAAGCAGTGGTGGAGGAGCATCCATCAACTTACTTGCCGGTGAAAAACTTCCAGTTGTAGAGATACTGCAAGAAGTAGCATCAAAAGGTATAAAATAATTATACCATTAAGTTTTTATACCTAAAATTGCAGACTATTAAATTCCACACAAACTAACAGATATTATATATTGCATATAATTGAATTACCCAAAACTATTTAAGGGAATATGCATAATACCTAAAAATGCCTCGGTAGCTCAGTCTGGTGGAGCGCGAGACTTGTAATCTCGTGGTCGCGGGTTCAATTCCCGT